>JALUXZ010000207.1 GCA_027018935.1 Mariprofundaceae bacterium | reverse complement strand
AACATCACGCCACCCAAGTAGCTTTAAGCCTTCTGCAGCAATGGTTTCATCAATGATATTTTCACATGTGGCACGGTGTGCTTGATCTTGGGGTAAGAAGACCATGCCTACACCATACTCTCCATCGGCAGGCAATTGAATATCTAGGCCTGGTGTAACAGCTTGGAAAAAAGCATCAGGGATTTGCAGTAGAATACCAGCCCCATCACCTTCACGAGGATCAGCTCCCGCAGCTCCACGATGGGTTAAACGAAGTAGTATCTCTAGCCCTTTCTCAACAATATCATGGCTTTTTTGGTTTTTAATGTGAGCAATAAAACCAACACCACAAGCATCATGTTCCTGCTGTGGATTATACAAACCTTGCTTGTGTGGTAATGACATCAGTATCCCCTATAAACTTGTTTAGCAATGTTAAGAGCCTTCAAAACTGATTTAAATGGCTATAGGCATATAGCAATCAGCGGTTCTTTAGCTTGTTTTTCAACGTTTTACTGATTTAGCATGCAATTCAGTTATAACGCGGCGACGCAACCTAGCGAAAATGAATTAAATTCTCTACCCGTTTGCGATAAATTTTTACATATGCTGTTTATTCTATAAGTAAAGTGAATTGTTATGCTGACGGTGGTGTAATATTCGTGTACATTTGCATGCGTTTTGGAGAGTTGGCAGGATGACTTATACTCTCATCGTAAACGCTCGTATTAAGCCCAATAGTTTTTTTATTTGAATAAGGGGAGTTGTATGCAAGGTCTTTCATCACAGTCTTGGGAAATTATTGAGGCACGCAGCCATGATCCATTTGCATATTTAGGAAGGCACGAACTTTCAGATGGTAAAATCGTTGTCCGAGCCTTTAAACCCAATGCTGAGAGAGTATGGTTATTAAGTGGTAAAACAAAAACATTGATGCCGCGTATTGAAGGAACCGATATTTTTGAGTTGCTATGGAAAAAGGGAAGTTTTGATGCTGCTTACCGCTTTTGCATTGAAAATGCTGAAGGGCACAGCTGGGAAGAAGAGGATGTTTATCGTTTTTCACCCTTTTTAGGTGATATGGATCTGCATTTGATGGGTGAAGGCAATCATTTTGAGAAGTATAAAATGATGGGCGCGCATGTGCGCGAGCATGAAGGTGTGTCAGGGGTGAGTTTTGCTGTTTGGGCACCCAATGCGAGTCGTGTATCTGTGGTTGGTAACTTCAATCACTGGGATGGTCGCGAGCATAGCATGCGGTTGCGCGGCTCTTCAGGTATTTGGGAAGTTTTTATCCCAAGCCTGTGTGAAAGCGAAGTATATAAATTTGAAATTCGTACACAAAGTGGCGAGTTGTTAGAAAAAACAGATCCTTATGCACAGCAAATGGAATTACGCCCCAATACAGCAAGTGTGGTGCATGATGCCAAGAAATATGTATGGAATGATAATGATTGGATGAAAGACCGCCCGAAAAGGCAAGCTTTGGATCAGCCGATGTCTATTTATGAAGTGCATTTAGGCTCATGGCGTAGGGCAGGGGAAGATTATTTAAGTTATCGCGATTCGGCACATCAAATGGTCGAATATTGTCAATGGATGGGTTATACACATATCGAATTGATGCCCATTACAGAATATCCATTTGATGGCTCTTGGGGCTATCAGGTAGTGGGTTATTTTGCACCGACTAGTCGCTTTGGTTCGCCTGATGATTTCCGTTATTTTGTGGATTATTGCCATCAACATGGCATTGGCGTGTTGCTTGATTGGGTTCCAGCACATTTCCCTAAAGATAGTCATGGTTTGGCACGTTTTGATGGCACGGCTTTGTATGAGCATGAAGATCCACGTTTGGGTGAGCATAAAGATTGGGGAACATATATTTTCAATTTCGGACGCAATGAGGTGCGAAACTTTCTAATTGCTTCGGCATTATTTTGGTTGGATGAGTTTCATATTGATGGTTTGCGTGTGGATGCGGTGGCATCGATGTTGTATTTGGATTATTCACGTGAGGAAGGTGAATGGATGCCAAATAAATATGGCGGGCGTGAGAATCTGGAAGCCGTCGAATTTTTAAAACAATTCAATACATTGGTGCATGAACGCCATCCTGGCGCTATCACCATGGCTGAAGAATCAACCTCATGGCCGATGGTATCGCGTCCTATTTATTTGGGCGGTTTAGGTTTCACCATGAAATGGAATATGGGTTGGATGAATGATACATTGGCTTATTTTGAAAATGAGCCTATTCATCGCCAGTATCATCACCATCAACTGACTTTTTCATTGGTATATGCACATACTGAAAATTTCATTCTGCCATTTTCGCATGATGAAATAGTGCATGGTAAAGGCTCCATGCCAGAGAAAATGCCAGGGGATGATTGGCAGAAATTTGCCAATTTACGTCTTCTTTATGGTTATATGATGACCCATCCAGGTAAAAAGCTGCAAATGATGGGCATGGAATTTGGTCAATGGCCTGAATGGAATGAAGATACATCACTTGCATGGGATCAATCGAATTTCATGCCACATCGTGGCTTGCAATTGATGATGCGTGATATGAATCATGTTTATCAAAAGACTCCAGCTTTGTATGAGGTTGATTTTGATAGCCATGGTTTTGAGTGGTTGGACTGTGATGATGCTGAACAATCATTGTTAAGCTATGCTCGCCGTGATAAAAATGGAGGTACAGTTTTTGTTGTTTTGAATTTAACACCTGTGCCGCGCAATGATTATCGACTGGGTGTATTTGAAGCTGGTTCTTATCAGGAAATTATGAATACAGATGCTGCTGTGTATGGCGGGTCAGATATGGACAATAAAGAATCTGTGTTAAGTGAGCCTGTGTCAGTGATGGGTAAAGCACACTCAATATCTATTCATTTACCGCCTTTATCCTGTTTAATTTTTCAACACCAATAAGATACAAGGCTTAGGAAGGATTTGCAGTTGTAATGTAAATTTAAATTATTGTCCAATCCTTAGAGCTAAATTAATGGTAGCTTGGCACTTTACAATACGTCGATTGAGAAATTCAATCGAAGGCAGTAGTGATTTCCATATGCAGGCAGCTTCATAACCAGCTTGAGCCTGGATATGTTTTTCTTGTATACGCATATACTCCTGTATTCTTGAGACCGTGTGCTTGGCACGTTTTGTCACCATGGATGCCATACGAGCTTGTTCAGGGGTGCTTACGGGTCTTGGTTGAAAGTGATTTTTTAAGTTCGTAAATGCTTTTCTCAAAGCTGCAACTTCATCTAAGTTCTCAAAAAGAGGGCTGTCTAAAACTTCTTGGGCAGAGCCGTGCCATTCAACAATATAGCGGCGAGTACTATGTAGAGAAGATGATGCCTTATTGTATATCTTTGTGTAATCGTGTGCTTCTCGAGTCACAGTAATTAAAACTCCTAAATTCGTGAGTTACGTATGCTAACGCAGTTTATACTTTAGGGCAGCTCGAAAAACCCCGGTATTTCGCCAAACTTGTGTTTTTCACCCCTAGCTGCGTTGAATAAAATGGGCAATAGCGATGCTATGACTCATTTCATTGTGCCTTGCTATGAGCGAAAATCAACGTCGTTTAACTCGTGCGAGGTTTTTCGAGGTGCCCTTTATATTATCATGGATCATTTGATAGGTACAATAAAAATAAGTGTAAACTTTTTGTTTGTAATGAGATACCTATGGTTTTATCTTTATTTATTTAAAAATGTGCTAGCATAATGCATATGCTACCTTTTATCGAAATAGAGTATCAAGGCTCGGTTGTTTTTACCATGTTTCTTATCTTTTTTGGGGCAGCTATTTTGGCGACACTGGCACTGTATGCACGGCAAGCTATTTTGGTGAGTTACATTGCTCTTGGTGTGTTGTTAGGTCCGATGGTGCTGGATTGGGTTGATAATGCCCATCTGGTCGAACAAATTTCTGATATTGGTGTTATGTTTTTATTGTTTTTATTAGGCATGAACATGCCACCTCAAAAATTAAAGCAATTGATGCGTGAAACAACGCTGGTTACATTGGCAAGCGCAATCTTGCTTATGTTGGTAGGTGCTGGAGTGGCATTTACCTTTGGATTCACATGGTTTGAATCTGCCGTAATTGGTGTTGCTATGACTTTTTCAAGCACTATCATAGGCTTGAAATTATTACCAACAACTGTTTTGCATCACCTGCGAACAGGTGAGGTGATGATTAGTATTTTATTATTACAAGATGTCTTGGCAATTGGTGTGCTGATTATGTTGCAAATGTCGCATGCTGCCACGGGTAGTGAAATATTATTTTTGCCGATGTTGCTTCCGTTGTTATGGCTTCCTACCCTGTTTTTTATCGCTTATGGCATCGAGAGGCTAATCTTACAAAAGCTAATTAATCGTTTTGATCAATTTCAGGAATACATTTTTTTATTGGCGATTGGTTGGTGCTTAGCGATGGCGCAACTGGCAGAAACGGTGGGTCTATCATATGAAATAGGGGCTTTTATTGCAGGCGTAGCATTGGCACATCACCCCGTATCTGCATTTCTTGCAGATCGTTTACGTCCACTACGTGATTTCTTTCTGATTATGTTCTTTTTCACCATTGGGGCAAGTTTTACGCTGGCGAATATCGGCCCTGTTGTTTTGCCAGCATTGCTTTTGGCTACCATTGCATTGTGTTTGAAACCATGGTTATTTTCGAAGCTATTAATCTATTCAGGCGAAGAAAAAGAGCGAGCCAAAGAAGTGGGTGTACGGCTTGGGCAAATGTCTGAGTTTTCTCTGTTGATTGCCATGTTAGCCATGGATTTGGCTGTGATTGGTAGCCATGCCAGTGATTTAATTCACTTGGCGACGGTTATCACACTAATGGTTTCACCTTATTTGATTATGACGCGTTACCCCAGCCCGATGGCGATGTCTGATAAATTGCGGCGTGACTAATACGCTTAAGTGCAGGCAGTTCGGAGGACAAATACATAATTATTTGATTTTGTGCTGGGAAAGTTGCCATTCTAGGGGTATGAATTGGTTGAATTATGTATTATGTCCCCAAAATTCCGATGGCTGTAACTCATGCCTGCCCGAATGTTGGTTTATAATCTCGATTATAGGCAGGAATTATCTTTAAAAACAATATGTTGCAAATTTATAAATGCGCGAAACAAGCCCTGACCCCTTTTACTTGAGGTCGGAATAGCTGCACGCACGCGAATAGGTGGGTTGCGTTGCCATAATATGTCAGGCTCTTGGATGATCTTTGCTTGTGCAGGTTTGGTTTTACCATCCTTTAGGATTACACCACTGCGTAATTGTGCAATAGCTTCTTCAGTTACTTCACCATCGACTTGCGCCCAATAGGTCTTTTTGAGTTTATGATCAGGATGAGAAATACGGTTTTGCAACGCACCATCATCGGTAAGCAGTAGCAGACCCTCACTATCCCTATCAAGGCGACCAGCGGGATAAATATCGGGAATATCAATAAAATCAGCCAGCGTTTTACGGTTTTCTTGATCCGTAAACTGGGTGAGCACCTCAAAAGGTTTGTTAAAGCGTAGGGTTGTCATCTGCGGCAAGTGTACTTGCCTGCTTTCATCGCTACAATCGACTTTTATACTGGTGGGCACCTCGAAAAACCTCGCTACTTCGCCAAACTTGTGCTTTTCACCCCTAGCTTCGTTGAATAGAATGGGCAATAGCGGTGCTATTACTCATTCTATTACGCCTTGCTATGAGCAAAAATCAACATCGCTTGGCTCGCACGAGGTTTTTCGAGGTGCCCTGTTGATTCAAGTGTTGATTTAACCTGTACTCGTCATTCCCACGATTAGGTGAATTGCGAAGCAAGAGAGTGTCCCCTGGGGGAAGCTGGGAATCTATGGATGCCCGATACAAGCATTCGAGCATGACGATACTTTGATACTAGGATAACTAATAAATTGATAGCAAAAAGGGTTGTGACATGAAAAGCTTGGCAATGATTGTGGTTGGTTTGGTGCTTGTAGGGTTCTTGGCATATATTGTGATGGCAGTCTTATCTCAAAGAGAACCTGATAATTTAGGTCTGCAAAATGGGCAGTTAAAGCCATGCCCCAGCACGCCAAATTGTGTGTGCAGCGAAAGCCATAGCCAATCCGATAGCCAGCATTTTATTGAAGCGATTACAGGCAATGCGCAAACATGGGACGCGTTAAAACAAGTCATGCTTGAGCAGGGCGGTGATATTCAAGAAGCAAGTGGCGACTATATGCATATTATATTTAGCACAGCCGTGTTTCATTTTGTTGATGATGTGGAACTTCGTTTTGATAGAGAGCAGCATTTGATTCATCTACGTTCTGCATCACGTATCGGGCGTTCTGATTTTGGCGTGAATCGCAAGCGTGTTGAAACTTTGAAAAAAGCATTGGAGAATAACACATGAACATTGATATGAATGCTATCATGCAAGGTATTAGTATTTGGGCATTGCCCGTATTATTTGCCGTTGTCTTGCACGAGGTCGCACATGGTTGGGTGGCCGATAAATTGGGCGATGATACTGCCCGCTGGATGGGCCGCTTAACCCTGAATCCATTAAAACACATTGATCCTGTTGGAACACTTTTAATTCCTGTGCTTTTATTGATTATGCAATCACCATTTTTGTTTGGTTATGCCAAACCAGTACCAATTAACTGGCGTAAATTACGCAATCCTAAACGTGATATGGTGTTGGTTGCATTGGCAGGTCCACTTACCAATCTAGCGCTGGCATTGGTTTCAACAGCCGTATTGGCACTTGCCGCAGTGATGCCTGAGTCGATGTTGTGGTTTACCAAACCCTTGGCATTGATGTGTCAGGCTTCCATTATTATCAATTTGGTGTTGTTTATTTTTAACTTATTACCATTGCCACCTTTGGATGGTGGGCGTGTAGCTGTGGGGCTTTTACCTGGTCCGATGGCATACCAGTTATCTCAATTAGAACGTTATGGTTTTATTATTATTGTAATATTATTGGTTTTGGGCTGGTTGCAAGCCATTATTGGCCCTGTTGTCATGGCTGGAAGTCAATTTCTTATCAATTTGGCTTTCTCGGTAGTTTAAAGCTGAAAGAGCCGCTATTCAGAAAGCCAAGCTGCATTTGATAGCGGCCAAATGCGTAATACAGGTTTTCCTGTTAGATAAGTGATAGGAATACTACCCCAAACGCGCGAATCAATGGAATCGCCGCGATTATCTCCCATTAAAAAGACAGCTCCAACTGGCACAACAATAGGCCCCCAATCTTTTTCTAAGTAAGATGACCATATGTGATAAGTGGGTGAGAAATGCTTCTGCCCCCTTGGTAAGTGTTCTTTATTGCGTTTGGGAAAGGAGCAACGTTGATGGTTGACATAAAGGTGATGTTTGTGGAATTGGATGCGATCACCAGGCAAACCAATCACACGCTTCATCCATATATGGTCGTTGTCATAAGGATTTTTAAATAATACCACATCACCACGCTGCGGGCTTGACCATTGCATGATTTGTTGCGGCTTCCAAGGAATATTAAGTCCCCAGCTTAATTGATTTGAAATAATGCGGCTGCCCACTTCATGATTGGGCAACATGGATCCAGAGGCGACAAGTGAGATATTCATGACACTTATACGAATTAAAATAGCAAAGCCAACAAAAAGAATAAGGTAGATGAGCCATTGCAAGTTAATCGATTTAAACAACATACCAGGCAAGGTAGCGGACTACTTATACGAATGCATGCTATTTAACTTGCGCAAAGTTTATTGGTGTGCTTTGATACCATTGTTTTAAATAAGGGATTATAAACATGGGAGTGTGAAGGCTTTATGAAAAAAACATATATGATAGTGGCTGGTTTTATATTGGCGGGTGTAAGTTTATTGATGATACCAGTTCAGGCAAAAATTACGGCGGGTGATATTACGGGGGGTACTAAGGCTCCGCATGTTAACATAGCAATTTTTCATAAATTGCATGGGCAGGATGATTTTCAATACCCTGAATATATTGATAAAGATCAAATTTTACAAGCCACACAAGGTAAAGCACAATTTATTGCAATCTCGCATACAGCAGGTTTAAAAGATGGCGATGTGATGACCATTGCCAATGATGTATTGCGTGAAGGGGCTGGTGATTTTGAAGATTTTGGTGTGGACTGCCAATTATCCTTGCATATTCAAGGTAGTGATGTCTCACTGGCAGGTATATGTCAAATTTTGATGATTGATCAAGATGGTCGAGAAATCGAGCATAAAGGCATTATTAAGTCTATTGCCATGAAATCAGGTGTTGATTGGCAGCTTCTTTATTATGATGCTGAAGATGGTATTGCGGTCTATGCCGATGAAGAAATTGGCTTAGAATAATTTTTTTATCATCGCTTAGGGAGGTGCTGATTAACTCTGGATGAGTGGGTATGCGATTCAAAATTTTCAACCCCAAGGCGGCAAGCGCAAGTAATAGCACCGCTATTGTTAAGTTTGCCAACGCCGGCGTTGGT
>JALUXZ010000206.1 GCA_027018935.1 Mariprofundaceae bacterium | reverse complement strand
GTTTCAGCCAAAGTATGAAGATTCAACAATGCCGATATTTCGCCCAACAATGCCCATGGAAGAATCCAGCCCCCATATAATGGCACGAGCATCAGATTGGCAGGTAGGCTCCAAACTGGCAAACGCCCAAACACATCGGCAATCAAAGGTAAAGTGGCAAGCCCTGCAATCATACTTACAATTGCCAAGCTCTTTAAATAGTTTAAGAATTGATTCGATTTGGGACTATCATTGTGTTCAATGCGATGAGCAAACAATAACAAAGCCAAGCTTGCTACAAACGATAACCATAATGATATGGATAATACCGCTGCGGCATCCCATAAAAGAATCAATATCAATGCTAGCAGCAAGGTGTTCACAGGCTGGTAACGCGCCCGCAACCACCAAGCCAAAGCCGCTGTCCCCAACATCAATGCTGCTCGCTGGCTTGGCAATGGCCAACCTGCCAATGTTGCATAAGCAATGGCACACAAAACACCCACTGCCAAACTACAATGCCGCACTGGAAAGCGCACAATCCATGCTTCACGGCGTGTTAAAAACCACCAGCACAACATCGCCCCCCAAGCCGCCACCATCCCCACATGCAAGCCTGAAATGGCCAGCAAATGCGCTGCACCTGTTGCCGCAAATGCTTCTTGAATATCAATCGGAATCGCATCACGTTTTGCCAATAGTAGTGCCTGCAACACACCTCTTTGCGCAGCATCGTTGGGCAATACAGCTTGAACCTTGGCACGCCATTGGTTTAGCAAGCCTGTTTTCGAATTCAGAATTTCAATCTTACCGCGCACACTACCGATCAACGCTATATGCCGATCAAAACAGTAAGCTTCATAATCAAAACCACCGGGGTTCTGTCGGTTCACGGGCGCTCGAAGCTTGGCTTTTAAACGAACAGACTGCCCCACCTGCGGTAATCCTTTGGCATGCCAGACATATACATCAACCATACCCGCCAATGATTCACCATCATCACGTCGCACATGCTTGAGTCGTAAACGTGTCGCATTCGGACTTATACGCACCGATTCGACATCAGCTTGCAATATCATCTCATGACCCACCCAACTAGCATCATACATGACTTGTCGAGCATCATTAAGCAGCCATAAAGCACCCCATAGCAGCCCCAATATTCCCCACAAACAAAAAAGGCGATGCCAACGCATCGCCCAACTCACACACAAAACACCCAACAATAACACATCAAGCTGCCATGCCACCGCATCCATGCGTACTGCCGCCAAACCCAACACCCATGCCAAGCTTGGCAATAATAATGGTATAGCTCGCAGATTCAGCATTAACTCTTAGCAGGGTAAATAAGCTTCCCGCGAATCATCACATCATCACCTAATTTACGCCTTTGGACATCCTGCAAATGTATCACATCAGACATATAGGCGACCCCTAAACCATGCCAAAAATTCACAGCCTCTGTGCCCCCAATCAATAAAGGTGCTTGATAAAGCAATAGCTCATTGGCGTATTGATGTTCCAAAAAGGCTGCATGCAATTGCCCACCACCTTCCAACATCACTTGTAGATAACCATCTTCTGCCAAATGCTTTAATACCGCTTGCAAATCACGTACTTCTACCACATCCATGCCAGCCTCTTGCCACAATGTCGTATGATAATTGCTGGCATCATACACATACATACGTGATGGGGCTTCATCATTTAATAATTTATAGTCAGAGGAAAAATCAGGTGTCTGTTTGGCAATCACCACCCGCAATGGATGCGCTCCTTTTAATCGAGCATCACGTACGGTAAGTGATGGATTATCACCTTGAAGTGTGCCAACACCCACCACAATCGCATCACTCATCGCCCGAATTTGATGAGCATGTTTGCGTGCTGCTGATCCTGTAATCCATTGCGAATCTCGGTTTCGCGTTGCGAGTTTCCCATCCAGTGAAATGGCAGCCTTGGCAATCACATAAGGTAAACCAGTCGCCAAATAATGAAAAAATGCCACATTCAAAGCATCCGCCTCTTCGCGCATCACACCACCCAACACTTCAAGCCCTTTATCTTTTAAAAGTACTGAACCACCCGACATACATGGATTCGGATCTGCCGATGCAAATACCACACGTGTAATTCCAGCCTTTAATATAGACTCTGTACAAGGCGGTGTTCGACCATGGCCTGCACATGGTTCCAGCGTAACATATATGGTAGCGCCCACAGCTTGCTCACCAGCATCTTTTAATGCATTGACTTCAGCATGTGCTTCGCCTGCTTTATGATGCCAACCTTCTCCAACGATTTTATCATGATTCACCACCACTGCGCCCACACGCGGATTGGGATGTGTGCGCCCTACACCTTTTTGCGCAAGCTTGATGGCACGCGTCATATACAATATATCTACTGAAGATACGGCTGTATTTGCTTCACTCATATATGACCATTCCTCCCACCCAAATTACCGTAGCCTCTTATCATATAACACATATTGCAATATTACACTTTGAACACTTTTAATAAAAAAGTATCCCCACTTTATTTCTATTGGCTTTCCTATACGCTCAGCTTATGTACCTGATTACAGCATTCAAAAAACATTTCATAGATAGCCTCTTGCCCCGCCAATCACAGTATGAAATACTGGTATCTTCAGTTGGTGCTATTGTTGGTATTATTTTGGTTGTATGGGCTAGTCATTTTTTTGTAAGTGATGCTGGTTTACCATTCATTGTGGCATCCATGGGGGCTGCTGCCGTACTACTCTACGCCGCACCCCATAGCCCGCTTACCCAACCTTGGGCCTTTGTCGGCGGTCACTTAATATCTGCTACTGTAGGAGTCACCTGTGCACTCTTGGTTCCCAATCTTTTTTTAGCCAGCGGACTTGCTGTAGGTTTAGCTATTTTCGCTATGCACCAACTCAAATGTTTACACCCTCCTGGTGGTGCGGCTGCATTGGTTGCAGTAATTGGCGGCGAACAGATTCACAATCTAGGCTACCTATATGTATTATTGCCTGTCGGTTTGAATGTATTGATTCTTGCCCTTGCTGTCGCTGCAACACGCATGTTGATTTCCAAGCATCATCAAAAGAATCCCTTTATTTTTTACCAAGATGATTATGTGGAACAAAGCTCTCCTGATTATTCAGCATTTTCAGCCGATGATTTAAGCAATGCTTTACACGAAATGAATGCATATATTGATGTTTCTATTGAAGATTTAAATCGCATCTATGCGCATGCAAGCCTACATTCGCATAAACGCCAACTAGGTTCTATGACCTGCCAAGAAATGATGCGTACCCATATTGCTTCGGTTGAATTTGGCGATTATTTGGATACTGCATGGTCATTCATGCAAAAATATGCGCTAAAAGGCATACCTGTCACCGACCGTGTACAACGCATCGTTGGCATTATTACCGTCACAGATTTTGAGAAAGAAGCCAGTAAGTATGCAGGAGATAATATGGAGGAACGCCTAAAAGCACTCTTAAAACGTACTGGGGCATTAAGTTCAAACAAACCAGAAGTTGTTGGGCAACTTATGACATCATCTGTGATTACATTAGCAGAAGACACCCCAGTTACCGAAGCTATTCATATATTTGCAGAGAAAAATATTGGGCATATTCCTATTATCAATGCTGAAAAACGCCTTTCTGGCATGTTATTACGTTCCGATATTCAATCCAAATTTGGAAAGGCATAGCACTTAGCATTTGAGTAAACGTACACTTGCACCATAAACCATAGATACGCATCATAGCTGCATGTTAATCATTATATCCCCTGCCAAGAAACTCGATATGGAAGCTAAGCCTCCTTTTCCCACCCACACTCAGCCTGAATTATTGGAGCAATCTCAAATACTTATTGATGGTTTACGTGAAAAAGACAGCTTTGATATTGCAGAGTTGATGAAGCTCTCCATGAAACTGGCGGATTTGAATGTGGCACGTTATCAAACATGGAAAACACCTTTTAATCTCAACAATGCCAAACAAGCTTTATGGGCATTTCGTGGTGATGTATATCAGGGCATGGATGCCGATAGCTTTAGTGAGGGTGATGCAGACTTTGCCCAAAATCACTTGCGTATTTTATCGGGTTTATATGGTTTATTACGCCCCCTTGATTTGATGCAGGCATACCGATTGGAAATGGGCACAAGGTTTAGCAATGCATGCGGTAAAGATTTATACGCATTTTGGGGCAGTCTTATTACCGAACACCTAAACACCGCCTTAGAAGCGCAAGGTGATAACATTCTCATTAATTTGGCATCTCAAGAGTATTTCAAATCTGTTCGACCTACCAAACTCAATGCTGACATCATTACTCCCGTATTCAAAGAACATAAAAATGGGCAATACAAAATCATTGGTATTTATGCCAAACGGGCACGGGGTTTGATGAGTCGCTACATTATTCAAAACCAATTAAGTACGCCTGATGCACTACGTAGCTTTGATGTCGATGGCTATCGTTGGAATGCTGAATTATCCGATACCAAGCAGCTTGTATTTACACGCTAGGCTTTGCCGCTAAGCTGCCGCTCAAAATACAGTAAAAGGATTTTCCATGTCAACAACACCTGATGACCTAACCGTAGACTATGAAGAGGGTGGTATCTTAACCACCAAACAACTGGATAAAGTTATCTTAAGCAAAGGTGCTTGGACAACCATCATTTTTCGTTATCAAACGTGGATAAAAGCCGATCAAGCATACAGTGCTGATAAATATATCATTCGCCGCTATCAAAAGCGTGATGGCAAATATACACCGCGCTCAAAATTCAATATCACCAATGCCAAACAAGCAAAAATGATTATTGAAGCACTAGAAAATTGGATGAAATAACACATAAAAAAGGCGGAGGCATATAAGCCCCCGCCTTTTAAGTATTCACAAGCAGTAACTATCTTAAGGTAAAACAGATACCTTCATCATCAAATCGCCCTGCTTTATTTGATCCAACACATCCAAACCTTCAATAACCTGACCAAAGATCGTGTACTGACCATCCAAGTGTGGAGCTGGTGCAAAACAGATATAAAATTGACTTCCCGCAGAATCAGGATCTTGCGAACGAGCCATCGCCAAGGTGCCATGCACATGTTTACGATCATTAAACTCAGCTTTCACCTTATAACCAGGACCACCCATACCTGTGCCATCTGGATCACCACCTTGAGCCATAAAACCAGCAATCACACGATGAAATTTCAAACCATCATAATAACCTTTACCTGCCAATGCCTTAAAATTGGCAACGGTATTGGGTGCAGAATCAGGATATAACTCGATGAGCATATCGCCATTCTTTGTTTCAATTTTAATATGGTTTCCTTCCGGAATACCTTCATCACCAGCTTGCGGTGCTTTACTAAATAAACCCATTTTCTTCTCCTTGTGTGTTGTTGATTGATCGACACATGCCAACTGACCAAAACCTATAAAGGCAAGCAGAGCCATGATTAAAATACGTGTGTAAGATTGATTGATCATTCTTTTTCCTTTTTTGCGGTGAATATATGCTGCGAGGATGGCAAAATACGCAATGGATGCAAGACCATACGGCGCATACCAGGCTTTAATTCTGCTGTACCAAGGAGCAACTCATCCGATACAACCGCTACATTGCCAACTTCTTTCTTTTCAAGCTGAATACGCTGTCCATTCAAAAAACGCCAAGCATCATCTTGATTTAATGCACACGTTGGAAAATCACGCAACCATTGGCGCAATGGTAAGACTGCCCGCTCTTTTTCTTCTCTCAAACGCTCTTCACTCACCAACATGGATTCAGGCCACCCACCCGTCGAAGTTCTACGCAAAGCCGTGACACAACCTCCCATACCCAGCTTCTCACCAATATCACGTGCTAAAGAGCGAATATATGTGCCTTTTGAACATGACACATCCAAACTTACATAGGGAAAATCAAAATTCAGTAAATCTAACTTATAAATGCAAATATCACGCGCTTTAAGCTCTACAGCTTCACCTTTTCGCGCCATAGCATGGGCGCGTTTCCCATCCACACGAATCGCTGAATAAATCGGGGGTACTTGTTGCAATTCGCCTTGGAATAATGGCAATACATCCATCAATGCTTCTCTATCAATGCTATGCTCAAAGCGAGATATAACCTCACCTTCACAATCCAAGGTATCTGTTTGATAACTTAAATCAAAGGTGACGGTATAACGTTTTTCTGCATTCAAACCCAACTCAGAAAAGCGTGTCGCATCACCCAATAAAATAGGAAGCATACCAGTCGCCAGAGGGTCTAAAGTACCTGCATGCCCTGCTTTGATACGCTTTTTACCCTGTACTGAGAAAATACGAATCACTTCATTGACCGCACGACGCGATGTCCAACCAAGCGGTTTATCTAAAAATACCACACCTGAAACAATCATGGGTTCAGAATATCTACCAAGGCATCATTAATATCTTCCTGCACTTTGTCCAATGAGCCAAACAACGTACAACCAGCTGCATATTGATGACCACCACCACCCAGTTTTTCAGCCACAACGCCCACATCACATGGAGCCTTGGCACGAAAGCTAATCTTCCATTCCTGAGATTTCTCTTCGCGTATAAAGATAGCAACATCCACACCTTCAATGCTGCGTGCATAATCAATAAAACCTTCTGAATCTTCACCACAAAGATCCGTTTTTTCATATAAATCATGCGCAACAGAAATCCAAGCCGTACGACCATCATGGCGAATTTCAAGACTATCCAAAGCATATTTCAACAATTCAAAACGTGCTGGTTTATGGCTTTGATAAATAGATTGTGCCGCCAATGCAACATCTGCACCCGCATCAATCAAATCGGCTGTCATACGATGTACATCAGCACTCACACTAGCAAGACGAAAGCTTGCCGTATCCGTTAAAACAGCGGCATAAATCGCGGCTGCCGAGGCTGGATTAAGTGGCACATGAAGATATTGCAATAAATCGTAAATCATTGCGCCTGTTGCACAATAACGCGCATCAACCACATTAATATCGCCATACAAGGTGTTGCTAGCATGGTGATCAATATTCAACAATTTTTTATCTTCAAAATATGCTAAATCCACACCCAGACGACCCATGGAACCCGCATCAACTGCAATCACAAGATCAGAAGAAGCAATTTCATTCGGTATTTCACCATGACTAATCTCATGCACAGCAGGCAAATAACGACAGATATATGGTGCGACATCTCTGTTATGCATGAACACACATTTACCCATGCTTTTTAAGGCATGGTACACAGCCAACTGCGAACCAATGGTATCTGCATCAGGGTTAACATGCGCAATAATGTGAATCTGCTTTGCTTCTTGCACAGCATCCAAAACTGGCTGCCACAACACATCAGCATAGAGGCTACTCAAGCGCGATCCAGCTTATTCAGTAGTTCAACCATATCATTACCCGCATCCAACGCCGTATCCCAAGAGAAATTCAATTTAGGAAGGCGTTTTTTGCCCAGCGAACGACGCAAACCATGCGCAAGATGAGGAGCCATACGTGTTAGTCGATCAACCAACATATCCGCCTCATCACGCTGCATACCATGCACTTTAATCACAGCACTCTGATTATCACGCGATACATCCACCGATGTAATGACCATGCCTAAAAAGCATGGGTCATTAGCATCGCGTTGAATCATCGTAGTGAGCAAGCGTTGAATATCCGCTTGTATGCGGTGTTTCGCGGGTGATTTAGAAACCATATCAGTGATTACAGTGTGGCCGCGATTTCCTCAATAATATAAAACTCGAAGACATCGCCTTCTTTCACATCATTGAATTTATCAACACCAATACCACATTCATAACCTGCCTTCACTTCTTTCACATCATCTTTAAAGCGACGCAAAGAAGCCAATTCGCCATCATAAATCATCACATTATCACGCATAACACGTACTTTCGAGCCGCGTGTAACAAAACCTTCGGTGACATATGTACCAGCCACAGCACCAATCTTCGGCACCATAATAACCTGACGAACTTCTGCTTCACCTGTAACCTTCTCAACTTGATCTGGCGATAATTCACCCGCCATAGCAGCACGAATATCATCAATAGCATCATAGATTACTTTGTAGAAACGAACGTCTACACCGTGATCACCAGCCAATTTCTTAGCTTTGCTTTCAGGGCGAACATTAAAACCAATCACAATCGCACCCGATGCCGAAGCCAACATAATATCTGACTCGGTAATCGCGCCGATACCTTTGTGTATCAGTTTAACCTTCACTTCATCGGTACCCTGTTTCACCAAGGAATCTGCCATGGCTTCAACTGAACCAGTCACATCACCCTTAATAATCACAGGAACTTCTGCCATATCACTCTTCACAGCAGCAAACATATCATCAAAGCTCGCCCGCTTGGTAGAGGCTTCTTTTAGCTGACGGGCTTTTTCTTTACGGTAAGAAATAATATCACGTGCCTGTCTATCATTGGCAACTGCCACAATATCCTCACCAGCCTCGGGTACAGAATCCAAAC
>JALUXZ010000205.1 GCA_027018935.1 Mariprofundaceae bacterium | reverse complement strand
ATCTGCCCCCAACCACTCTGGATTTCCACTATCCACAATCATGGCAATTTCAGAAGGCCCTGCAATCATATCAATGCCACATGTGCCAAATACTTGCTTCTTCGCCGCAGCTACAAATTTATTGCCAGGCCCAACAATTTTATCTACGGCTGGAATAGTGTCCGTGCCATAAGCCAAAGCTGCAACAGCTTGCGCTCCACCCACAGCATAACCTTCTTGCACACCCGAAATATAAGCCGCAGCCAATACCAAATCATTCATTTCACCTGCGGGTGTTGGCACAACCATGACAATCGTTTCAACACCTGCCACATGAGCTGGTACGGCATTCATCAATACCGATGATGGATATGCAGCTTTGCCACCGGGTACATATAAACCAACCTTATCCAACGGTGTGATACGTTGCCCCAAAGTCATGCCTGCATCATCGGTGTAATCCCAGTCGTTTTGAATTTGATGCTCGTGATAAGCACGAATACGATTCACCGCCAACTCTAATGCCGAACGATCTTCATCAGACACACGGTGCCATGCTTCTTCCATGCATGCTCGGCTAATTACCATATCTTTGGCAGTACAATCCCAGCCATCAAACTTAGCGGTAAATTCGCACAAAGCATTATCACCACGCGATTTTACCTGCGCAAGAATATCAGCAACAAGAGCTTGAATATCTGCACCTGTATCTGTCTCGCGACTTAAAAGTGCATCCAGCTGTGTACGAAAATCTGCCTGATTTGCATCAAGACGAAGAATATTTGCCATCAAAATCTCCTAAAGAGGTGTTCTTAAAGTCTAGACTGATACTTCGCGACGCTCAACCGCCTCACGAAGTTGTTCAATGATAGGTTTTATCAACCCACGTTTGGTTGCTACACTGGCAGGATTCACAATCAAACGGCTCGAAATATCATACAACGTTGTTTCTTCAATCAAGCCATTGGCGCGCAAAGTGCTACCTGTTTCTACAATATCAACAATGCGTTCAGCCATGCCCACCAAAGGTGCAAGCTCCATACCACCATAGAGGTGGATGATTTCAGCCTGAATACCCTGTGATAAATAATATTGTTCAGCCAAATGATCATACTTGGTTGCCACACAAATGCGGCTTCCAGCCTTAGGCTTGCCTTGCTCGACAAGCTCTTTTGGGCCACATACACAGACCCGACAACGGCCTATTTTTAAATCCAGCGGCTCATACACATGCGGCTTATGCTCAAGCAACAAATCACGCCCTGAAATCCCCATATCCGCCGCGCCCTGCTCAACATAAGTACAAACATCAGCAGCACGAATAATAAGAAAACGTACCTGTGTACCATCAATCACGGGTCCATCCACCATTAACTTACGCGTTGTCTGCACATCTTCAACAGGTGTAAGGTTGGCATGCGCCAGTAATGGTAATGTTTGTTCAAGAATACGCCCTTTGGAGAGGGCTATGGTTAACATATCAGCCATGGAAATTCAGCACCTGTGGAATCATTTGTTCACTACCGCTATGACGCTCAATATTCGCCCCTAGCTTGCGCAGCTTTTCTTCAATACGCTCATAACCACGATCAATGTGATATACACGCGAAATTTTTGTCTCACCTTCTGCTGCTAAACCCGCCAGCACCAGACTTGCCGAAGCCCGCAAATCCGTTGCCATCACTTCTGCACCAGAAAGTTTTCCAACACCACGCACAATCGCCAAATGCCCATCAAGACGAATATCCGCCCCCATACGCACCAACTCTTGCACATGCATAAAACGATTCTCAAAAATTGTTTCACTAATGGTACTCGTGCCATCAGCCAAACACATCATCGCCATAAATTGCGCTTGCAAATCTGTTGGAAACCCTGGATGAGGCATGGTACTCACATCTGTAGCCTGCAAACGGGTCGGAGCAGCACAACGAATCCAATCCTCACCCGTTTCAACTACCCCACCACAAATACGAACTTGCGCAAGAAAGGCTTCCAAATCTTGCGGCACACTATTGGTAACCGTGACATCACCACCTGTAATGATACCTGCCGCCAAATAAGTCGCCGCTTCAATACGATCTGGAATGGCAGCAATTTCACCACCAGAAATCCGCTCAACGCCTTGAATAACAATACGATGTGTACCATCACCTTCAATCTTTGCTCCCAAACTGCGTAACGAGTCAGCCAAGTTCACCACTTCAGGCTCCGCCGCAGCGTTTTCCATCACCGTTTCGCCCTTAGCTAAAACAGCCGCCATCATCAGGTTTTCTGTACCCGTCACTGTAACCTGATCAAAGACAATACGTGCGCCATGCAAACCATTGGGCGCATCAGCAGCTATATAGCCATGCTCCACAGTAATGATTGCGCCCATTGCCTCAAGCCCTTTCAAGTGCATATCAATAGGTCTTGCGCCAATCGCACAACCACCAGGAAGGCTTACCTTGGCATGTCCAAAACGGGTTAACAACGGCCCCAACACCAAGGCTGATGCACGCATGGTTTTCACCAATTCATAAGGTGCAATAGGTCTATCTGCGGTTCTACTATCAATATGTAAACGAGATTGATCATCAAAGGTTACTTCTGCACCTTGATGGGCAATCAGTGTCATCATCGTGGTAATGTCTTTCAAATGCGGAATACCGCTGTAAATCACAGGTCCATCTGCAAGAATAGCTGCCGCCAACAATGGCAATGCCGCATTTTTTGCACCGCTGGTTTCCACGCTGCCTGTTAATGGCTTGCCGCCATGAATAATGATTGATTCCATAAGGTCGCGCACGCTAACTGCTGCATGCATGGCTAACAATCATTTTACTCATAAATAAAATTGCAAGAAGCGTTTGACATGTTGCACAGCCGTTATACACTGCGCCGCCCATCGAGCTTTGGCTTGTTTGGATTTGATTTGTTTTACTAATGGAGATCACCATGAGCACATGGACTGTCCGCCCTGGCGACATCGAACGGAAATGGTATATTGTTGACGCTCAGGATTTTATTCTGGGTCGCCTATCTACCGAAGTAGCAAAAGTTTTGCGTGGCAAACACCGCCCACAATACACACCGCATGCAGATTGTGGTGATCATGTCATTGTGATTAACGCTGAAAAAATTAAAGTTACTGGCCGTAAAGAAGCGCAAAAAACTTATTATCGTCACTCGCAATATGCGGGCGGCTTAAAAAGTATTACGCTTGAGAAACAACGTGAACGTTTCCCTGAACGCATTATCGAATTGGCTGTAAAAGGTATGATGCCAAAGAATGCATTGGGTCGTTCTATGTTGAAAAAATTAAAAGTTTACGCGGGTAGTGATCACCCACACGCAGCTCAGCAGCCTGAAGCTCTGAAGCTGAACTAAGAGGTTATTTAAAATGGCAGACAACTTTATCCGCGGCACTGGTCGTCGCAAACGCAGTATCGCTCGTGTAATGCTTAAATCAGGCTCTGGTCAGATTGAAGTGAACGGTCGTAGCATGGAAAACTATTTCCCGATTGAAATTATTCGTCAGGAAGCATTGCGTCCATTGGCACTCACAGAAACCAGCGGCAGTGTTGATATTCGTATCAATGTACATGGTGGTGGTGTTTCAGGTCAAGCTGGCGCGATTCGTCATGGTATCGCTCGTGCATTGCTTGAATATGATTCAGCATTTCGTCCAAAATTGAAAGAAGTTGGTTACTTAACACGTGATGCACGTAAAGTTGAACGTAAGAAAGCAGGTCTTAAAAAGGCTCGTCGCGCTCCACAGTTCTCAAAACGTTAATCGCGATTTATCGCATCTTTTTAAAAAGGAAGGCTCTTGTAGCCTTCCTTTTTTCGTTTCGCCCATCAACGTCTTTTTGCATTTGACTTATTTCACTTTTATTCACAGCTAGCCTATAGTCTACTTTATGCTAGGTAATTATAAAACTCTCCCAAAGAAAGAAGTAACACGTGTCGAAAGCTCATTGTCACGTTTTCTTATCTTTTCTATCGCTTCATTATCTTTTTTCGCCATTTTAAATACATTATTGGGTCTCTACGCACTAGCAAGCATACAGGCCTTTATCGCCATTTTATTGCCTTTATTATACATTTGGCTCAAACACGGTGGCTCTCAAACATTTATCAAGCACAGCATTGGCTTCGCCACGCTGACTGTATTTGTCCCACTTTTGTTTTTCCCCTCCGCTGATAATACAGGTATTTATTGGATCTTTCTTTACCCATTGGTGGCATTTTTCTTTTTGGGCAAACGTGCAGGCATACAGTGGAGTGCTATTTATGTTGCCTCCATATTAGCAGGGCTCACCTTCACCTACATAGAACATATCCCACTATATTACACTTCGAGCCAAATCTCACTCAGCTTGGTTGAGCTTCTTCTTTGCAGCATGATTAGTTATTTCTTTGTATCCGATAACGAAAAGGCAGAAACAAAGCTACAAGCGCATGTGCATTATTTAAGAAGTGTTGATCACATTGAACGTGCCTTGCATAGCCACACAGAAATCGAAAAAGGTATGTATCATGCCCTGCAAATACTACTTGAAACTTTTCATACCAGCCGTGCCTGCCTTATGCCCCCCAGCGGCGATCATATACACAACTCTTTTACACCATTTGAGTGTACTGTAGACGACTACCCCAACACATTAGACATGGAAGAAATGCTTACTGTTTGTAAAGAAAGCATCCAACTTCTAACAGGTAGTCAAGATTACGATAAGCCTGTATGTTATGATGACCAACACCCTTTTCCTAGTCATTCTAGCGATTTACAAATACTTTCTATTCAATCACAAATGCTTATCGCACTACACCCCATCAAAGATCAAACATGGCTGTTGGGACTTCATCAGTGTGACCACCCACGCCACTGGACTGGGGATGAGCAACGACTATTTCAAGACATTGCGCGCCGCATGGAAGGTGCTCTACAACAAATGCTACTCTATCAAGATCTTAAAGATTCCGCAGAGAGCCTAGCCGAAGCGACAGAGCAAGCAGAGGCGGCGAGCCATGCTAAAAGTGAATTTCTATCGGTGATGAGCCATGAGTTACGTACCCCTTTGCATGGCATTATTGGCTTACAAGAATTGATTGCCGAAGATAAAAAACATCTGACAAGTGAGCAACTTGAGCACTTAACTCTGGCGCAACAAGCAGCACGATCTTTAAGTGATCTTGTTAATGATATTCTCAATTTATCCAAGGTTGAATCAGGCACCATTCAACTGAACCGTAAAGAATTTTCCCTAAAGAATGTTCTTCTTGATGCCATTGCACCCTTTGTTATTGCCTGTAGAAACAAGCACCTTCCACTTTATTTACACCTTGAAAATGTTCCTGAATTTATTATTGGTGATGAAATACGCCTACGCCAAATACTGATTAATATCATTGGTAATGCCGTAAAGTTCACATCGCAAGGGAGCATCAATATTCATATTGACCGCTCAGGTGATAATTTATCATTTGCCATTAAAGATACAGGCATAGGCATATCACCAGATATGCTCGAACATATCTTTGAGCCTTTTCACCAAGAAGCTCAACTTATGCAGCAACAACATGCTGGGACGGGGCTTGGTACAACCATTGCCAAACGCTTTGTTGAATTAATGGGTGGAAAGATTCGTGCGGATAGCGTGTTAAGCGTAGGTAGCTGCTTCACATTCGATATTCCTTTCGTGGCAGGCAAAGAAAACAACATCCATTGGAAAGTCGATGGCACCAAAATATTAGATCAATCAGCTCCACCACCACAAGTTAATAAGCAGCCAGAGAAAGCTATGCTCAATCATATTCATATATTACTTGCTGAAGATGATCCTATTAGCCAACGTATTGCTGCAAAACGGCTCAGACGTATGGGTATCCTTGTCGATATTGCTGAAGATGGTTTTACAGCATGGGTTAAATCCCAAACAGGACAGCATGACCTTCTATTAACCGATATTCGCATGCCTAAAATGGATGGCATCGAATTAACTCGTCGCATTCGCCAATATGAAAAAGACCACAACAAACCCCGCCTTCCGATTGTTGGTCTAAGCGCACATGCTTTAGCTGAGATTGAATTTGAATGTACAAAAGCAGGCATGGATGATTTTATAGCAAAGCCTGTTGAACCCAATGCGGTCCTTGCCAAAATTACGGAACTGATACCAAGCAATACAAATACGTTGCCAGACTACTCTATCTAAAGCGAGCCTTGCCGAACTTTAGCTTCGAGATACCTTCAGGTTTAAGCTTAGATTCCATCCCCACCAAGAAAATCTTCAACCTTTTTATGCTCTTTTTGCATATCTTTATTTAAGATTTCATCCTGAGGATCATGACCCTCATGCATAGCTTCTACTTTAGCATTTACATCATCAATAAGTGTTAGAACATGCCTTAATACTTGTGCCACTGGATCTGGCATTTGGTGATGATCCAAGCAAATTTTACCATCTACTATCAAATCCTCTGTTTTACCTACCACAGTGCCTGGAATACCAATCACCGTTGAGTGCTCAGGCACATTCTTAAGCACCACGGAATTGGAGCCAATACGTGACTGTTGCCCAATAGTAATCGCACCCAACACCTTGGCTCCAGCACCGACAATGACACCATCTTCTAACGTCGGATGACGTTTTTTCTTTTCCCACGTTGTGCCACCCAACGTGACACCATGATACAGTGTTACATCATCACCAATCTCCGTGGTTTCGCCAATCACAACACCCATACCATGATCAATAAAAAAGTTCTTACCAATCGTTGCGCCAGGATGAATTTCAATGCCTGTACACCAACGTGCAATATGCGAGATAAAGCGTCCTAACCAGCAAAAGCCATGCCGCCAACTTGCATTGGCAACACGATGCATCCAAATAGCATGCAAACCAGGGTAGCAAGTCAGCACCTCCCACGTCGAGCGTGCGGCAGGATCGCGATCAAAGGCTGTACGAATATCTTCTCTAATAGTTACAAACATGGGCGCAGACTACATCACAGCTTGTGCAGAGGACAATGCTTCATCAGAACCAGCAATCGTCCACATCACATCACCCTGCAAATGCTTCTTCACCCAATCGTGAATATCATCATTTTGCAGCTGTTTAATCTTATCCACCCACTGCTGTTGAGATAATAACACATCTTCATCAAGTCGCGCTCCCAAATAGAGCATATGCCCTTCCACTGAATCCATTGCCATGCGAAACTGCACTTCCATTTGCCGCTTAGCGCGCTTCACCATGGCATCATCCATCATCTCTGGAAAAGCTTGTAATGTTTCTTTTAATACCACAAGGCAATCTGCCAACATATTGGGGGCTGTACCACAGCTCATACTCCATAAACCAACATCACTTAGCGGCGATAAGTGTGAACCTACGCTATAAGCCAAACCTCGCCGCTCACGAATTTCACGAAACAATGCTGAACTCATGCCTCCGCCCAACATCTGATTTGCCAACCATGCTTCAGGTCGCTGCTTAGACGTTGCGGTAATACCTGAAAAGCTCGCAACAATATGTGCCTGCTCCATATCTCGCGATAAATATTGCACACCGCTTTTCCGCACAGCTTGCACGCGCCCATCTCGCTCACTTGCCGTCGGCCAAGTGCGTTTGCCCACAGCCTCCACCAAAGCATCATGTTCAATACGCCCAGCTGCCGCAACCAACAAACGTGGCGGTCGATAATGTGCGCCTAAATAACCTCTTAAATCCATTGCTGAAAATGCTGCCAAAGCTTCTCGCGTACCCAATGTTGGCTCGCCCACTGTTTGCCCAGCAAACACTGCCTTCATATGCCTATCATAAACCCATTCATCTGGCACATCATCCACCATCGCCATTTCAGAATAAATAACTTCGCGCTCGCGCTGCCACTCGTCTTCAGGTAAAGCAGGCTCAAGCAACATATCCATCAACAAGTTTACAGCTTCTTGCCAATCTTCATACAACACCTGTATATGAAAACATGTCCTCTCACGCGATGTAAAAGCATTGGCATTGCCACCTAATACATCCAGCTTTTCCGATAAAGCATGCACGCCTAGGCTTTTTGTGCCTTTAAACAACATATGTTCCAACGCATGCGCGATTCCAGCCTGTAATTCATTTTCATCACGGCTACCCACATCCACAAAAATACCCAATGCCACACTTTGTGCTTCAGGCATCGCGTGCGATAACACCAATGGACCATTATTTATGGATGTTTCTTGGACAAACGATTTCTTCACTCATAGCCCCCTAATAGCTCAAGTATCTTTAGGGAGGTGCTGATCAACTCAATGAATGGTGCTTATGCGTCCAAAATCACCAACACCTGCGTTGGCAAACTTAGCAATAGCGGTGCTATTACTTGTGCTTGCCGTCTTGGGGTTGAATATTTTGAATCGCATATCCACGCATTCAGAGTTAATCAGCACCTCCTTAGGGCACCTCGAAAAACCTCGGCACTTCGCTAAACTTGTGCGAGTTTTTTCGAGGTGCCCTTTAGTAATATTTCAAGCTCAACAATGATGCACTGAACGTACATAGCTTATGTCTATTTTACAATGTCACATGCAGGAAACATTCAAGTGTTACAGTCTCACTT
>JALUXZ010000204.1 GCA_027018935.1 Mariprofundaceae bacterium | reverse complement strand
ACGGCGTGAAATGGCTTTGCGCATCATACTATTTTCAATCGCGTCATATTCATCGGCATGGTATGGCATAGGACCAGTTGGTAGAGGACGAAGAGCAACAGGTGTAAAAGAAGAGCCACCCAAATTAATACCACGTTTGGAAGCATTCTCAATATCTGCTTTCACAATACGACCTTTCGGACCAGTGCCTGTAATAGCTGCAATATTGATGCCTTTTTGTTTTGCCAAGCGACGTGCCAAAGGTGATGCTTTGATTCGCTTATCATTGGCAGCACGAACCACTGCAGCCATATCAACTTCTTGAATGGCTTCGATTGGTGCTGGTGTTGGAGCTGCTGCAATAGCTTCCGCAACAGGTGCGGGGCTTGGTGGAATATCTGCGGTTGCGGTGGTTTCCAATACAGGAGTCTCGCCACTGCTTTCAGGCATATAATCAGCAGGCACTTCCTCATCATCTTCGGCAATCACAGCAATGGCAGTACCCACTGGAATCAAAGCGCCTTCGGCAGCAATGATTTTATGCAGAATGCCCTCTTCGATGACTTCCACTTCCATGGTGGCTTTATCGGTCTCAATTTCAACCAAGACTTCACCAGATTCTAGTGTATCACCCTCTTTTTTAAGCCAGCGGGCAATTTTTCCTTCGGTCATGGTGGGTGACAATTGGGTCATAAATACATCAATTGGCATGGTTTACCTCTTTAAGTGTTAACTGCGAAGGGCATGAGGAAATATTGGAAATACTCATGCTTTTCGTGGTGCATCTTATTTTAATCATCAAGCGCGGTTACAGGTGACACGTGCAGCTTCTACAATTTCAGCCACAGATGGTAGGGCATAGTTTTCTAAGTTGGCAGCATAAGGCATGGGTACATCTTTACCTGTAACACGGGCAACAGGCGCATCCAAATCATCAAAGCCTTTTTCCATAATACGAGCAGAAATCTCTGCGCCAATACCAGCAAAGCGCCAGCCTTCTTCAATGACTACTGCGCGGTTGGTTTTGGCAACCGATGCAAGAATGGTTGCTTCATCCAGTGGGCGAATGGTGCGAGGGTCAACAACTTCGGCATCAATGCCCATCTTCGCCAACTCTTCAGCCGCAGCCAATGCATAACCAGTCATGCGAGAGTGGGCAATAAGCGTAATATCTTTACCGATACGCTTGATGTCCGCTTTGCCCAAAGGAATGATATATTCACCTTCAGGAACTTCGCCAATATCACCGTAATTGATTTCATTTTCGATAAAAATAACAGTATCATTATCACGAATGGATGCAGCCAGTAGACCTTTTGCATCAGCAGGGTTTGATGGCATAACAACCTTCAAGCCTGGAATATTGGCATACCAATTTTCAAAGGCTTGAGAATGTTGTGAGCTTACACGTGCTGCCGCACCACCCGCACCACGAAAGACCATAGGGCAGCTATATTGTCCGCCTGTCATATATTTCATTTTGGCGGCCGCATTAACAATTTGATCGGCTGCTAAAATAGCAAAGTTCCAAGTCATAAATTCAATCACAGGACGCAAACCAGCCATAGCAGCCCCCACACCCAAACCTGCAAAACCAAGCTCAGTAATCGGCGTGTCAATCACACGTTTGGGGCCAAATTTATCCAGCATGCCTTGTGATACTTTGTATGCACCATTGTATTCAGCGACTTCTTCACCCATCAGGAACACACGTTCATCGCGCTCCATTTCATTGCACATCGCCTGATTCAGTGCTTCACGGTATGTAATTTTAGCCATGATTAACCCACCTGCCTTGGATACGGATATGCGTTGGGAATTTCATCGGTGATGATGTCATCCCAGAGTACAGAAAGGTCAGGTTCAGGCTGTGCTTCTGCTGCTTTGGCGACTGCAACGACTTCTTTCTTAATATCTTTATCTTTTTGTTTAAAATCAGCCTCTGTTGATAAGCCTGCTTCAATCATTTGTTTTTGTAAGCGCACGATAGGATCGCGACCTGAGCGCCATTCATCCACTTCATCACGGGTACGGTAGGTTGCAGGGTCAGACATAGAATGTCCGCGATAACGGTAAGTCATCATTTCAACAATCATTGGTCCTTTACCAGAGCGTGCATGCTCTAATGCTTCACCCATTTTACGTTCAACTTCTAAGACATCCATACCATCAACTTGAATGCCAGGTACTTTAAAGGAAATGCCGCGTTTATATAAATGTGTTTCAGCAGAAGCACGGCTTAATGATGTGCCCATAGCATATTGATTATTCTCAATGACAAAAACAACTGGAAGCTTCCACAAGGCTGCCATGTTAAAAGATTCATACACGGCACCCTGATTCACACCGCCATCACCCATAATGGTGATAGATACACGTTTATCATCACGGTATTGGCTTGCAAAACCGAAACCAATACCAATGGGAACTTGCTCGCCAACAATACCGTTGCCACCGACAAAGTTTTTTTCGACATCAAACATATGCATGGAGCCACCTTTGCCTCCAACAACACCACCAGCGCGCCCCAGTAACTCTGCCATCACAGCGGTAGGATCAGAGCCACGGGCAATAATATGTCCATGATCGCGATAACTGGTCATCATATAATCTTTTGGATCAGCAGCTTCTTCCATGCCAACACATACAGCTTCTTGACCATTGCATAAGTGACAGAAACCACCAATTTTCTTTAAGCCGTACATTTGCCCAGCTTTTTCTTCAAAACGACGAATATACAGCATCATATCATGCATTGCATGCAGACGTTCGGCACTATAAAAGCGCCCTTCTTGTGTAATTCCAGCCGCATCATTTTGTTTTTTCTTACCAGCCATGAGACCCCCAGACAGTATAGCGAAAGCGAATAATGCCCTGCTCACAGGTGGGCGGCAAGTTAAAGCATGATATATTTAATATTTCTATATGAATAAACAAATTTTCCCTAAGCCGTGAAAGGGCGGTGCGGTGTGTTTATTGGACGTAACTCGATGCTATAAGCATACTTCAAGGCAACAAGGAGTGATGCAATGAGTCAAGGTAAGCGTTTGGTTTATTCTACGGAGGATGGACAGATTGGAAAGGCGATGCAGCCATCAAAACGGGGTAAAAAGAAAGTGTTAAAAAATGCATCAGGAAGTGCCATTAAGAACCCTGCCAAACAAGGTGTAAGAATTCGCAGAGAGAGTAAGGGGCGTGGGGGAAAAAGCGTCTGTGTGATTGATGGCTTGCCACTCAATAATGTCGAATTAAAAGTATTGCAAAAAAAGCTTAAATCCCAGCTTGGAACAGGTGGGTCAGTGAAAGATGGTTGTATTGAAATTCAAGGAGACCATCGAGAAAAGCTTTTGCAGATGTTAGATAAAGAAGGTTTTAAGGCGAAGCTTTCAGGCGGGTGAAAAGTTTGCCACCCTGTTGTTTTCACAAGCAGGGTGGATTCTTAATTTAATGCGCTGTTTTACTTTTTGCTGAGTTTACGCGTAATTTTCTGCCGCCAAATTCAGAACCATTAAGCGTTAATGCTTCGATGGCTCCAGCTTTGTCCATTTCAACAAAACCATAACCTTTTGGACGTTTGTTTGGACCGCCTGTTACCAAGCGTACTGCTTTAACGGTGCCATAAGCTTCGAATAAGCGTTGAACCTCATCTTCACGGGCATTGAACGGAATGTTTCCTACATAAAGAACATTATCATTGCTTTTGGTGCCCTTTGTTGAAGAATTTAAAGCAACCAAAAGTCCGCCAAACAATGTGCCAATAAGTAGGCCTGTTGCAAAGATTGAAGGCTCGGGAGAGCCACCCATAGCGAGGAAAGGCATCGCATAATAACCAGCAAGTGAAAATACTGCTGCAACAGCGCATAGCTTTATAAAACAAGTGATGCTCATATTAATTATAAAACTCCTGTCGTCTAAGATAGCCACAAGACTGCCAAAGTTAGTGGCAAAATGGAAATTATATCAAGGGCTTGTCGGAGATGAGGATGCCATCCTCATCACTGTAAACATAGTGATTGGGTGTAAAATGAACATCGGCAAAGTGTACAGTAATATCTCGAATGCCTTGTTGGCGTTTGATTGTCTTGCGAGGAATGGTTGCAAGTGCTTTGGCACCAAAGTCGAGTTTGCCAACATCTACGGAATCACGAATACAGCCAAAAATAATAATGCCTTCCCAGCCATTCTTTTTTCCTAATGCGGCGACTTGATCGCCCATCATGGCAGCACGAAGCGAGCCTGCAGCATCCACAACCAACACTTTTCCTGTACCACTTTCTTCAAAGGCTTCTTTAATGCAGCTGTTATCTTCAAAGGCTTTAACGGTGCAAATTTCCCCATAGAACGTCTTTCGCCCTCCAAAATTTTTAAAAATAGGTGCGGCAACTTGAATGCTTTCCAAGTGTTTATCATATAAATCATTGCTATTAAATGGCATCAAATCTCCAGAAGGGGTAATCTTTGCAAGGTGTTGCGTATTTTGCACAGTTGGCAGGCAAAAGATATGTAGGTTAGTTTGCACGCACAAATTTTTTCAATGCAGGCTGGAGGCAAATATGGAGCAGATAGACCAAATAGCGGCAGTGCTGGCTTTAAGTATGGGCGCAGCATGGGCGAGTGGGCTAAACCTTTATGCTGCTATTTTTATGTTGGGCATGATGGGCATGACAGGCAATATGGAACTGCCACCTAGCTTGGAAGTATTACAAAACCCGTTGGTATTGTTTGCTGCGGGAACGATGTATGTTGTAGAATTTTTTGCCGATAAAATACCTGGCGTGGATACAGCTTGGGATGTGCTGCATACCTTTGTGCGAATTCCAGCAGGCGCAATGTTGGCAGCAGGTGCAGTTGGAAATGTAGATCCTGCAGTGGCTGTCGCGGCGGGTATTTTGGGTGGTGGGCTGACTGCCGCAACACATGCGACAAAAGCGGGAACACGTGCCATCGTCAATACATCGCCTGAACCATTTTCAAATTGGGGGCTGTCTATCAGTGAAGATGTCGCAGTGTTTGGAGGTTTATGGGCTGCATTAAATCATCCGACTTTATTTGTTGTGTTGATGTTTGTGTTTATTGTATTGTTGATTTGGTTGTTGCCGAAATTGTGGCGTGGAATCAAACTGGTGTTTGCAAAGATTCGAGGCTGGTTTGGTGGCAAGAAACCAGAAGTTCAGGCAAGCTTGGAGGAGGTGAAGCATGATTAAGCATATTGTAATGTGGAAATTGAGGAATAAAGCCGATGCTGAGATTATCAAAGATAACCTTGAAGCATTGGTAGGGAAAATACCAGGGCTATTAAAGGTCGAAGTAGGCATTGATTTTAGTGATAGCGAACAGTCAGCGGATGTTGTGTTGTATTCTGAATTAGAAAGCCGCGAGGCTTTGGCTGCATACCAATCACATCCTGATCATCAGGCTGTGATACCTTTGGTCAAAGCAGCTGCGGTAAGTAGAGTAGTGGTGGATTATGAAGTATGATAGGTATTTGCTTGTGAGGCTTGCTGTTTGGTAGTTATAGTTCGCTTGCTTGGATTATGATATATAAAGAGGTTTGTATGTTTCATGGTGTGATGACGGCGTTGGTAACGCCTTTTAACAAAGATGCGAATGGTCAAAGCTGTATTGATAAGGATGCTTATTGTGCGCATTTGGATCGCCAAATTGATGCGGGCGTGGGTGGTCTGATTCCTGCTGGAACCACAGGTGAAGCAGCAACTTTATCTTTTGATGAACATAAAAGCCTTATTGCACTGACGGTGCAGCATGTTGCTGGACGTGTGCCTGTGATTGCTGGTACAGGAAGCAATAATACCGCTGAGTCGATTGCTTTGACGCAAGCAGCTAAAGATTTGGGTGCAGATGCAGCGTTATTGATTTCGCCTTATTATAATAAACCCATGCAAGAAGGCATTTACCAGCATTATAAAGCTGTGGCTGATGCCGTTCATTTGCCGCAAATTTTGTACAATGTACCAGGTCGCACCAATTCGAATTTATTGCCTGAAACAGTGGCGCGTTTATCACAAGTCAATAATATTGTAGGCATCAAGGATGCAACGGCTGATTTGTCACAACTGACGTGTAGCATGATGGCATGCCGTGATGGTTTTGAGTTTTATTCGGGTGATGATGCAACGGTATTGCCTTTTATGGCTTTGGGTGGGCATGGTGTTATTTCAGTGGTCTCCAACATTGCACCCAAAACCATGCAAGCATTAACCACAAGCATGGAAAAAGATGATTTTTCAACGGCACGCAAAGCTCACTTTGCGTTGCAGCATTTAAGTGATGCGATGTTTGTGCAAAGCAACCCAATCCCTGTGAAAGCAGCATGTGAATTGATGGGCTGGATGTCTGGTGATTTACGTTTGCCTCTGACTTCATTGCAGCATCATGATGTGCAAATATTACGTGATACCATGACTTCTTTTGCATCATCATGGGAAACATTGGAGTTGGCTGATTCCATCGGCTAACCCACCTCAATTACGTCGTAGAATGTTTTTTTCATTACGGCGATTATTACATTCGGCGGCATATTTTTTAGCTAGCCTTACTACGTTATCGCTGTTTGTTGTGGTATTGATGTTGGCAGAGGCATTGATTTATGCCTTAACAGGAAATTCTGCTTCTATGTGGGCGATGGCGATGGCGGGCTTGGCGGCGGCGCTGTTTTTCTCGCCTATTGTGCAGAGTCTGCAGCACTTGATTGACCGGATTGTTTTCCACCGACAACTTGATACGCTTGAAACAATCCAGCAACTGGGAGCGGGAGATTTGGCAGAGTTACCACAAGAGCATGTGGAATATGCTTTGTTGGAGCGTATCGCAGCGATTTGCTATCGCCGTACAGCGGTGTTGGATGAGCGTGATGATGAAGGTAAAGGGGCAGTATTTTGTTATCCTTCCTCAGCGGCGTTGCCTCCGATAGCGGGAGCTTCTTGTGCTGATTATGAATTGGTGCTGCCGATTAGTCGGCGTGATGGCATGGCATGGTTGCATTTAAGTCCGCGCTTGGATGGCTGGGCGACAGATCAAGATGAGTATCAGAGCTTGCAACATTTGGCACGGTTTGCCGCTATGAGCTTGGAGCATGCGCGGCTTTCCCACCAGCAATCACAACTTGCACGCCTTGACTCGATTAGTCGGGTCACAGGGCAGTTGCATTCCCATGATATGAAAAATCGACTGCATGACTTGGCATTTTTGGCGCATCATTTGGAGTCAGGAAAGCTGGAGAAAGATGACCTAACGGCTTTGGTAGGCTCTATTCGCAAGGTTGTAGGGCGAATGCAGACGGTGATGTTACGTATGGCAGACCCCAATGCACCGATTCATCCAAAATTAAAAATATGTGATATAGCAGTGTTATTGCGACAATATATTGATGAGCGGCTGTGGCCTGAGTTACTACATGTGAATGCCAATTTTCCTGTGTTACCACCCGTGCTCGCGGATGCACTGTTATTGCAAGGGGTATTTGAAAATCTTTTTGATAATGCTGTGCAAGCCATGAATAAACAAGGTGAGCTGGATATATCAGCACAAGTGAAGGGTGATTTCTTGCAAATTGATGTGCGTGATTATGGTAATGGTATGAGTGCAAGGTTTATAGAACACCGTTTGTTTCGCATGTTTGCAACAAGCAAAGAAGATGGGCTGGGCATTGGGCTTTATTTGAGTCAGCGTATTATCGAGGCTCATGGGGGGAAAATTTCCGCCAATAGTGATGGTGAGGGTAAGGGCTGCACATTCCATGTTACCTTGCCGTTATGCCAAGATATGGAAAAGGGTAACTATGCAGCATAGTTATAAATTAGTCCGTATCTGTTCAGATTGCCGCTGATTTGTTCGAGACCAAGGCGGGAAAGCACAACTTACTGCTGTAAGTTGTGCATTTTCCAACGCAGGCATCGGGCGAATCGCTGGTGAACTGAATAGTTACGGAAAAGTGAAGTTGGAGGTTTAGCATGACAATGCAGCGAACTATTTTGGTTGTAGATGATAATGATATTAATCGATTAAATTTACGGCTATTACTTAAATCGGACTACCTTGTGTTGGAAGCTGGTGATGTTGATGCGGCCGAGAAGGTGTTGATTGAGAATCGTGTGGACTTGGTCGTTTTGGATTTGGCATTACCTCCAGAGCCAGATAATCCTGAAATTGGTATGGCATATTTAGCAGGTTTGCGTGTTGAAAGCCCAGACACCCCCGTAGTCGTGATTACAGGCCATGATCAACATGATTTGGCGGTGCGAGCCCAGAAAGATGGGGCATTGGGCTTTTTTGGTAAGCCTTTTGATCCTGATGAGGTCAAAGATACCATTGATCGTGCCATGGAAGTGCGCAATCAGGTTATTCGTGAACAAGAATTACAACGTGCTTTGGATTCGCGCATGGGATCGGATATTCTGGGTGAATCTGAGCCTATACAAGATTTGCGCAAGTTGATTAAGCAGGTGGCTCCTATGCCATCAACGGTGCTTATTCGTGGTGAAACAGGTGTAGGTAAAGAGCTTGTGGCGCGTTGTTTGCATGCCCAAAGCCCACGTGCTGATAAGCCCTTTATTGCTATTAATTGTGCTTCGATGAATGTGGAACATTTGGAGTCAGAATTATTTGGGCATGAGAAAGGTGCCTTTGCAGG
>JALUXZ010000203.1 GCA_027018935.1 Mariprofundaceae bacterium | reverse complement strand
CCTCTACACCATGTTATCACAAGGGCACTTTCCTTATGGCGAGCTTGAAAAAGCACAAAAGCATAAACATTATGATTATGTTTCAGTTCGCCAATACAACCAGCAAGTGCCTGTATGGATGGATGGTGCATTGGAAAAATCTGTGCATCCAAACCCAGAAAAGCGTTATGAGCGTTTTTCAGAGTTTTTACGCGATTTATGCCAGCCCAATCAGAGTTTAATGAAAACCCATGCACCATTGATTGAACGTAATCCTATCGGTTTCTGGCGAGGTTTATCCATCATCATGTTATGCATCAATTTGATATTGATCTGGTTACTTACACACTAAACCATTTGATTTCCATAAGCCTTGCTCAAACCATGATTTAGGTTTTGCATCAAGCAAACTATATGATGATATTTGTTGCAATAAAAAGGCTACTAACAACAACATATCCGCTTGATTTAAAGCAAACCCACGGCGTTTTATTTCAGCCAATAATTGTTCCGAAGTCACCCTTGGCAACATGCAATCCCTTGCTAACAACGTTGAATTTTTCTGTTTTTCCTCTGACACACATAACAACGATAAATATGGATAATTTTTCATTTCGTTCAAACAAGAAATAACATTTAAATCTGTCAAAAGGTCGAAATTATGGATAATCATCAAGTTATAAGTTGAAGTTTTATTCAATTCTGACATCAAATCATAAATATTGGCTATGTTTTTAATTTTAGCTTGTGCAAACAATGCATCCAAAAACGATGAATCGCTCGTCTCAACAGCCTTCATATCCACCTGCAAAATTCGCCATGACTTAGGAAATATTACATGTAAATCTTGTAAGGTTCGACGACGACCCTGCCCGTGTGGACTTATTAAATTAATGCTTTCACCTGCTAGCAATGCATCGCACAATTGAAATGTAAATCTAGGGCGCAAACAATACTCACCCATAACCATCAAACCAATGGTGGCTGCGTAATACTCACGGGTATCACCCGCTCCATTTCATCATGTAACTCTTGCTCATCGAACAGACCTTTACGCACCATTAAACGAACCAAAGCATCAAATTTTTTCTGACTCACCATTGCAACAGATGCAACATCTGAAACAGATGATTTTTCCTCAGCTTCTTTACCGCGCACGGATGAACCAGCCTTACCTTGCTGCATCAATTGCAACAATTCATTATCCACTTGCCCTGTAACCTTCAGCCCTCGCTGCCGCTGAAAGCTTTTTACAGCATCACGTGTGGAGGTGCCAAACATACTATCCCTATCATCCACTTTATAACCCATGCTACGTAAAGACTCTTGCAACATACGCACACTTTTTCCGCGCATAAATATTTTAAGCACTCTCGCCATCATTGCTCTCCCAAATATTTAACACCTTTATTTTGCATGTTCACCACGATATTTCACCACTAACACAAGCGATAAAAAGACTACAAATACCAATGCCTGCATACCACTAGGACGATCATCATAACCCACCAATACATGCAACAGCTCACCAAATATGCTTTCCATAGAAAGTAACTTAGAGCTATCCCATAAGGTATCCACCAGTGGGGGCAACATATCCACGATAACCAAATTTGCTGCTGCTTGCGATGCCATACCTGCCGCCAACAACATCAATAACCAACCGACCACTGAAAACATATGTTTTACAGGAATGCGGATTAGTCCGCGATACAAAATAAAGCCAACAGCCAAACCAATAAACAAACCAATAGTCCCACCATATACAATATCCCAACCATCTTGTTGTGCCGATTGAGCTGCGCCAAAAAGAAAGAACACGGCTTCAGATCCTTCACGCATCACCGCTGCTAGTGTAACAAAAAATAATGCTGTAGCAGGCAAATCACCTTGAGATACTGATTTCCCTACTTGCTGCATACGCATCGACATCTCACGCCCATGTTTTGCCATCCAAAGAACTGTCCAAGCAATTAAAACCGAAGCCAAGGATAATACCACTGCATTAAAAATAAATTCACCATCACCATCCATCGCTGATTCAAGTTCAGCCATAAATAATGCAATAACAACCGCTCCCAACAACCCCAAAAATGTGCCCAAACCTATCCAACGACGGCTCTCTAATGAGCCCTTTGTAGCTGCCATTAAAACACCGAGCACGATAGACATTTCCAACACTTCTCGGAATACAATAATTATTGAAGACATCATGAGATTTCCTTCTCCTGCGAATGATTTAAGCAAGCTTGGCATGTACCAAAAATCAACAATTGATGCCCCGTCATATGAAAGGAGTTATCTTGTGCAACCTTCTGCTGCCGCATCTCAATTTCACTATCACAAAACTCTTTAATATCACCGCACTTGCTACAAACAAGGTGATCATGGTGCCCTTTGTTGGCACGTTCATAACGCTTTTTATCCGCCAATTGAATCGATTGTATGAGCCCCACATTCTCCAAAGCTGCTAAACCACGATATACCGTGGCAATACCAAGCTGCTCACCATTTTCACCCAAACATCGTGCCAACTCTTCTGCATCCCAATGTTGGTTTGAGCGATTAATTAAATCGAGAATAGCTTGTCGTTGCACAGTGAGTCTTATCATAATCAAGAATGATAGCTATTATCAATATCAAAGCAAGAAGGATATTTGAAAATTAGAAAGTAATCAGGCTATTCAGCTCAGACAGAGCATAAGAGGCTTAGTCTTTTCTGCCTGCGTTATCACGAATCAGAGCCACATGCATACGTAAACTATATAATTCATCTGCATAAGAAAGCGGCACATGAACCTTTCTTATTTCGTTCTCAATACGGTCCAATTCATCAAGCAATGTTTGATCGACACCCTCTACCAATGCTATATCAACACGACTTAACTCATCATACCAACGGTAAATTCGAGAGCGCACCCGCCAACGGTACAACGGCGGCATCACCTTAAATAATGGAATCAACAGAGCAATAAATGGTAACAACATCACCTTCAAGCGATCTATCATTGTAGCCGCCCAAAAAGGTAAATAGCGTTGTAAAAATGGTGGTCCTGATTTGTAATAACGTTGTGCCTGTTTGCTCAATGTTATGGCGGTGTAATCCGATGTTGGAAACTCACCAGCCTTGGAGAACAAACTTCTACCACCATGCACATACGCAGCCGCCTGCATCAATAACCCCTGCAAAGCTGGATGTGTATTTTTATTCACCAGTAATGTCGCGCTAGTTGCCAATAACGTTGTGTCCTCTGCAGGTATATTCTTTATCAAGCTCAGTGTTCCTTCTGGTAGATTCAGCAAAGATAAGGTCGGGATACGCCGAGTATATGCCTGTGCACGGGTAAAACTCAGTAGTTTCACTTTAGCATTCTGATTTAACTGTTGCACCATATCTGCACGCGACCCTGCAACTAAAAAGACAGCATCTACTTTGCCATTCAGTAGTGCATCAACAGCCTTACCACCAGCCACCGAAGACAAATTAGCATTTTTCCCATTCACAGCGTTTTCTTGTAAAAGTTGTAAACTTAAAACCCGTGTTCCACTACCCTCCAAGCCAACAGCAATCGACTTGCCTTTCAAATCAGCCAATGACTTTATAGAAACATCGGAGCGCACAAATACCCATAAAGGCTCATAATACAAACTTCCCAATGAGCTTAAGGTAGTGTTTTTCGGACTGGCAACACCGCCTTGCACAAAGGCAACATCGACCTTGCCAGCCGTTAAGCGTTCAACATTTTCTTGCGAGCCTGCCGATTCCAAGATGTTAACGTGAATACCACGTGACTCTAAATAGCCACGATATGATTCAGCATATTTATAATAAGCACCATCTTTTGAGCCTGCAGATAACGTTAATGTATTGGGAGGAGCCGGATCCACAAACTGGTAAGCAAGTATAAAAGCAGCAACTGCAAGAACCAAGGCAGGCAAAAATGTTTTTAATTTATCACTATTCATGGCAACAGATTATAGACGTTTGCTCAGTTCACCTCAACTGACTATAAAAATAACACAACAAGAAAGACAACATAAAACATCATAACAAATGCTTTGGAAATACCCTAATAAGCTTCCTGTACAATAAATTTTAGAAATAAAACCTCAGCATTAAGAATAAATAATCACGTTTTATTTATCTTTCTCATTAGATAGAACAAACAATATTTCCCATCTTCTCTGTAAGAAGCATGTTTTCTCGATAATCAATCGGCACTACAATCAAACTAGGTCCAGATTCATCAAATGCATCTCTAAGTGTGTTTTGAAGCGCTGCACTTTTTTCAATATAATGGCTATGCCAGCCAAAGGATTGTGCCAATAATAGCCAGTCTGGGTTTCCAAAGCTCAAATCCGTATGATGCCCAAATTCATTCTGTTGCTTCCAAGCAATTAAGCCGTATTCATGATCTTCCCAGACCATGACTACAATATTACTGTTTAGCCGTTTGGCTGTTTCCATCTCCTGAACATTCATCAAAAAACCTGCGTCACCACAGATAGACAATATATTTCTGTTAGGATAAACCAACGATGCTGCAATAGCGCCAGGCAGAGCGAATCCCATAGAACAGAAACCGTTAGGAATCAGGCAGGTGTTCGGCTCATGACACTGATAGTAGCGCGCAATCCACATTTTATGCGCGCCTACATCAGAAAGAAGAATATCTTTTGAACCCATCACGGCTCTGGCATCTGCAAGCACCTTCTGTGGTCGAATGGTTCCCTCTGTTTCATCATCTGCATGCTCTAATAGTTGTTGCTTCATCTCTTCTCTTGTATTGCGCTGTTGAGAAAGATCTCGCTTTACTGCACCAAGCTTAGCGATATTCATATTGATGGTTTTCAGCGTATGCGCCAAATCACCCACCAGCTCAAGCTCTGGATGATAGTTTTCATCAATTTCGGCAGGTAAAAAATCAACATGAATAATCTGTTTGTCTCGTTCGGCATTCCATAATCGAGGGTGATATTCCACCATGTCATAACCCAGCGTAATGACCAAATCGGCAGCATCAAGCGCACATGAAACAACATCTTTGGCTTGCAAACCTATGGTATAGAGGCAGTAATCAGCATCCAAATCCACACACCCTTTAGCCATGAAGGTGTTGATTACCCCAATGCCCGTTGTCTCACAAAAACGACGCAGTTCTGCACTGGCACGGCGACGAATGCAGCCATTGCCTGCCAGAATCACAGGGCGCTTAGCGGCGCGCAACATAGAAAATGCCTTATCTATCTGTTCTGGGTCAGTCACTGAGCGGCGATAGCGATGCGGTTTCATTGGCACAGCATCCGTTGGAATTTTTGCCACATCTTCGGGTAACTCAATATGGCATGCACCAGGCTTTTCACTGCGTGCCAAACGAACGGCCTTGCGTACAATTTCAGGTACAGAGTTTGGGTGTAAAATGGTTGTTGCCCATTTGGTGACTGGTTTAAACATGGCAACCACATCCATAATCTGGTGTGACTCTTTATGCAATCGCGTAGATGCACCCTGCCCCGTCAACGCCAGCAAGGGAGCACGATCCATATTGGCATCTGCTACGCCAGTAATCAAATTGGTTGCTCCTGGACCTAGTGTGCCCAAACAACCTGCCGGTGTACCAGTTAGACGTCCATAGACTTCAGCCATAAATGCTGCGCCCTGCTCATGCCGAGTTAAGATAAATTTGATAGAATTGGATTTCTCCAAAGCCATCATGAAATCAGCATTTTCTTCGCCAGGGATACCAAAAATATACTCAATACCTTCTTCTTCAAGGCAAGCTACAAGTAGTTCAGATGTTTTCATGCTAAGCCTCCAGATTGAACCACAATCATTTTATTCACCTGCATGTCATGCATCGTGTATGGAATGCCACCAACACCTAGGCCAGATTTTCTTAATCCTGCAAATGGCATCCAATCCACTCGGAATGCTGTATGATCATTGATCATCACTGCCGATGCGGAAAGCTGGTTAGCCACATATAACGCTGTATCAATATCTCGGCTGTAAACAGAAGCTTGGAAAGCAACATCAAGTGAGTTAGCTGTTTCAATAGCCTTATCCATATCAGTAAATGGATATATACAAACCACAGGACCAAAAATCTCTTTGCTGGAAACCTTGCTCTCAGCGCTAGGATTGAACAGTACAGTAGGGGCATAACAATGGTTCTTTAGTTTTTTCCCGCCACACAACAAGCTTGCTCCTGTAGCAATAGCTTCTTGAACCCATTGGTCTACACGAGCCACTTCTTTTTCACGGATAAGCGGCCCAACTTCTGTCTCATCAGATAATGGATTACCCACAATAAGTGCGTTTGCTCTTTCCTTTATTTGTTCCGCAAGTTCTTTGGCAATCGATTGATGTGCAAATATACGCTGTACAGAAACACATACTTGCCCAGCATGGTAAAATGCTCCCTTCATCAAGCTGGGTAGTATCTGATTAAGGTCAACGTCCCCTGCTACAACCGCTGGTGCTGAACCACCATGCTCCAATGCACATCGAGTGCCAGCAGCAAGCTTGGAACGCAAATACCAGCCTACAGCGGAGCTGCCAATAAAACTAAAAAATGCCACACGTTTATCTGTAACCAAAGACTCTGAAAGGGATATACTTGATGGCAAAACAAACTGACACCACGCATCGGGTAAACCAGCTTTATAAAATATCTCTACCAAACGAATGCAAGAGAGCGGCGTATCGGCTGCTGGCTTGATAATCACAGGACAACCTGTGGCAATAGCAGGGCCAATTTGATGTGCTATTAGGTTTAACGGATGATTGAATGCACTAACCGCAACAACCACACCAACGGGCTCTTTTACTGACATGGTCAAGCGATGAGCGGATGCAGTATTGCTTCCCATGTATACAGCTTCATCAGCAGGGCTTCGTAACTCATGAATACATATTTTGAGACTATCGATACAACGTGCCATCTCAATACGGGAATCAGCCAATGGTTTTCCGCCTTCTTGCGAGGCTCCAACAGCCAAAGTTTCAGAATGTTCACGCATCAATTGAACTGCTTTTTCCAATATCTCAATCCGCTGAGGCAGCGATAACCAAGCACTGCGCTTATCAAACAAAGTTTTAGCATTTTGAAGTGCCTGTTCAACTACCTCAGCATTGGCTGTAGCCACGGTTGCTATTACATGGTCATCAAAAGGAGACCTGACTTCTAAAGAATCACCGTTGGAATCAACAATATTTGGAATCATCAACGGAATATTCTCTACAGAACTCATCATCTACTCCTGCGGCTTTCCATGTGGGTAGCCCTCAATAGTTTCTGGATAGCGTTGACTTAAACTCATGCCTCTTCCATCACCCGTTGCAATCCGAGCGTGCCTACGCTGTAACTGCCTTGGCTGATTTACCCCGCAAGAGTGGGCAATGATGCCAACATCGTGCAGTAAGTTCTTAACGTAATAGCTGACTCGAATGGATTTATCATGTGGGTCAAGACCACGCTGTAGGCGCTTTTGATGTGTGGTGATGCCTGTTGGGCAGGTGTTTTTATTACATTGCATAGCCTGAATACAACCCAGTGCAAACATAAAACCACGTGCAGACACAACAAAATCAGCTCCCATACAGAGCGCCCAAGCCACACCTGATGGCGTAATAAGTTTACCAGAACAAATTACACGTACGCGGTCGCGCAAACCATATCCAACCAGATGATCAATCAACATCGGTAGGCTCTCTTTGATAGGAAGACCCATAAAATCCATCAATGGCTGAGGAGCTGCACCTGTTCCACCATCGGAGCTATCTAGCGTAATAAAGTCAGGAGCTGAGTGAATGCCACGTTTCTTAATCTCATCAAACAACTTATCCAATGCATTGCAGCCACCAATCACCAATTTAAAGCCCACAGGCTTGCCCGTAACTTCCCGAATACGAGCAATCATATCAAGCAATTGCCCTGGATTATCAATATCCACATGTCGATTCGGACTGATAGAATCTTCTCCTTCGGGTATCCCACGAATAGCAGCAATTTCTGCAGTCACTTTACTGGCAGGAAGAATACCGCCCTTACCTGGTTTGGCTCCTTGGCTAAGTTTTATTTCAAACATTCTAACCTGTTCAATGGCTGCTAATTCACGCAGCCGTTCATCAGACAAGTCACCATTCTCATCCCTTACACCATATTTAGCTGTGCCAATTTGCATGACAATATCGCAGCCACCTTCAAGGTGGTAAGAAGAAAGTCCTCCTTCACCTGTGTTCATCCAACACCCTGCTTTTGCCGCACCTTTTGACAGAGCTTGGATAGCAACCTTGGATATAGCGCCATAACTCATGCCAGAAATGTTAAAAAGACTTTTGGCTGTAAAAGGTTGTCGACAATCCTGTCCAATAATCATGGGTTGAACTTCTACAGCATCTTCATCGAGTGTTGGGTATGGGCAGTTTACAAAGCTTACTGTTCCTTCATGGCTAATATCCCGTGTTGAACCAAAAGGAATAGTATTGTCCACATTTTGTGCAGCACGATAAACCCACTCACGCAATGCCCTGTTAAATGGCATTTCTTCCCGATCCATAGCAAAAAAGTATTGCCTAAAAAAAGTACCTAAATGTTCAAAAAGAGAGCGAAAGCGCCCGATAACTGGAAAGTTTCGCCGTACAGCATGCTTTGTTTGTGAAACATCAATAATAAACATTATAATTACTGACAATAAAAGTATTGTTAGAAGGCTTAAAAACAATACGGAAATTACATTATAGGCCATATCC
>JALUXZ010000202.1 GCA_027018935.1 Mariprofundaceae bacterium | reverse complement strand
TTTGAGTTTTTCATGCATAAAATCGGTGGTAATGCCTAGCGTCCAAAATCCTGAGTCTTGGGGCTCTAATAATTGTGGATTCCAAGCTTGAATATGGCGAATAAAAAACTGTGGGCTAACTGTCCAGTTATGAGCACTCCATTCGGCGGCAAGGGCAGCATTGATGGTAGTTTTGCGTTGTACGGTGTTGGCAAAGCTTGTGCCATTGGCATTGATGCCTTCTTGTAGGTTTGTTGCTAACTCTCCGCGCACGACCCATGCGCCAAAGGCATTGGAAAAACTTCCGCCGATGGTATGCATGCGTAGATGTTTGAGTTGCAGTGTTATGAGACCTGGTGTGACCTTACGAAATGCGTTGGGACTATCTTTCCAACCATAGAAATAATTGGCGGATAGATCCCAGCCTTCAATATTACCACGCCATGCTGCGCCATATTCAGTGTTCTTTGCAGACCAATTTGGCTGCTCGTTGGCTAATGTTTGCACGCTAAAGCCTGCGGGTGGGTTTGGCGTGCTTAGTGCCCATCGTGAGCCTGTTGGGGCTGTTTGAGCAGGCTGGGCATCGGGAATAACAATAAGTTCGATTTCCTGTTCTATATCGGTGTCAGGATAATAATTGAAGCGTGCAGCAACCAGCCCGATACGTGAATCAAGAAAATCATCGAGAATAAATTCACGTAAATCGAGCGGATTGATGACATCCAACAAGCGTAAGCCATCGGTTTTACCCCAAATGATTTGTTGTTGCCCCAAACGTAAATCAAAAGCATCACCGCCATAAAGGAAATATGCCTCTTTGAGTTGGGTGGCAGTACGGTAATGTTGTTTGATGCTATGGGTTAAATCGGGTGAACGGGTAGCTTGAACATCCATGCCAGCATCATACCAAAGCAGGGCGCGGCTACGAAATTCCCAACCATTTGCCAAGACTGCTTCAGGCTTGAGTTCCAAACGGTTTTGAATTTTATCCCAGCGTTTTTCACCAGCAATGAAATAGGCAGATTCATTTTTTAAGCTGCCATGCATGCTTCCCTCAATAGCATAGGCTGGAACTTCACCGCAGATGCTTAATGCACATAGTGATAAGTAGAAGGCAAAGCGTTGCATGATGATTTATTTTTTATGTTGCAATAAAACAGGAAATAAATAACAGGTTGCTAGATAACAAATAGCCATAGAGCATGCGACCAATGCCCCAAGTTTTACTTGTGGGTAAAGGTTTGCAGTCAGCAATACTAAAAAACCACCAATCACAACCAGTGCATTAAAGGCAATAGCACGCCCGGTATCTTCATTGCAGGCGGTGACAACTTCGGCATGTGTGCCTTTTTCTGTGCTATAAAAACGATAGCGATAGAGATAATGAATGGCGAAATCAATACCGATTCCTAATGCCATAGCACCTGTAATGGCAGTGCCTATCTCCAATGCGATACCGAATAAACCCATGAAACCATAAATAACAATCACCGATAAAGTGACAGGTAACATTGCCAAAGCGGCATCTTTTAGATTTTTGAACATCATCAAGCACAGCAAGAAAATCAATGTAAGAGCAAGCAGTAATGATTGAATCTGACCCTTAATCACCAAGTCGGAAAAGCTTACCATGGTATAAGCTGTGCCCGCAAATTCGATATGGATATTTGGAAATAATTGTGTCGCCTCCTGCCTTACGAGTGCAATAACATGGGCTGCATCAGCACTGCTATCCGTTTTCATTTGGAAACGCAGGTGAGCTTGCCTGTAGTCAGATGTGATAAATGAATCAAAATCATCGGGCGCACCAGAAAATGAATAAAGTAACAAATATTGTGCAGCAAGTGCCGAGGAGTCTGGTGGAATTTTGTATGCCTGTTTGCCTTCGTGCATAACTTTATTCATCTCCCCAAGCATTTCTGCAATGGATGAAGAATCACCAATCACCGATTCCTTCTCGATGCGGTGCTGAAGTGCATCTAAACTCTTTAGAAATGCTGGCTCTAATACACCATCTTGCTTGCCAGTATCTAGCATGACATCCAGTGCATAGGTGCCTGCAAAGTGTTTATTAAGGACTGTATCAGCAACACGAATAGGGTCTCCTGGGTGAAATTCAGAGACCAAGGATGAGTTGACATGAAGTTGACTAAGCCCATAACTTGAAACCACAAATAATAAAATGAAACTGATTAGAATACGTCGAGGATAGGCAATAACAATATGATTTAACCAATGAATATAGCCACTAAAGGTAAGTTGGTTGAGTGGTTTTTCTCGATGAGGCAGCACAGCTTCAATGGCTGGAATAAATAATATGGTAATGATAAAGGCATAAACAATACCAACCGCAGCAAAAACACCAAAGAAGCGCATGGGTAGAAGCTCGGATGTGAGCATCGCTAGAAAACCTGCCGCAGTGGTTAAGGATGTCATTAAAATAGGTAACCACATGCCCTTCATACCACGCACAATGGCAGTGTATTTATCAATATTTGTATCACGCCCAGCTTCGGTGCGGATGTGCGTCAATAAATGCACGGAGTCAGCAATGCCGACAGCTAGGATAAGTACAGGCAATAGCGTGGTGACGGTATAAATGGGAATACCGCTTATAGCCATGGTTCCCAACATCCAAAGCTCGGATAAAATAACGACGGTTAATGGAATCAGTACACCGCGAATATTGCGGAATGAGAAAAACAATAATAATGCCAATAATGCCAAAATCATCGGTTGCATGTTTTGCATATCTTGCGGCATATACACACCAAATACTCCATCAATAATAGGGCGACCTGTAAAAAGAATTTGTTCAGGTCCACCACGGGCATTTATTTCGCCAACTTTGTTTTTGATAAGTTCGTAAATTTCATTGTAATGCCCACTATATTCAGGGCTTGGGCGTACAACGATTAAAGTTCCTTTGCCATCTTTGCTGACAATAGATCCCATATAAATACCATTATCAATAAGTCGGTTCTTGAGGTGCATAAGATCTTTGGGCTTGGATACAGGTCGTTCCATAAACTGCTCAACTTCCATGCCGTCAGCTGTACCACGTATATCTTTGAGCGTGGCAATGCTCATCAAGTCTGCCAGTGCTAGTGTGCGAAATTCTTTGCGCATTTTTAGCCATTGCGTCAACTCATCCACAAGCTTTAAGGTGTGCGCATTGTAAATGCCATTGGGGTTATCAAGATTGGTGATGCCAATGACCACCATATCGGCAGAGGCGAATACTTTTTCAAGTTTCTTCTTATTGCTATAAGCATCCAAGCTATGCGGTAGCATTTCTGAAATATCAGTTTCCATTTTTAAGTGAGAAAGCTGTGATACAAAGCCTGCTGTAATCAGTGCAAGAAGTATCAGAATCCACCAAGCACGGCGGACGATAAATGAAAAAATGGATAACATACTGACTCCTAGTGGGTGCTTATTTAACGATAGCCGCGTTTGAGTGTGCGTTGTGTAAACATACGGTCTTTCATGCCTGTGTTGTATGCTTGTTGAGAGAATTCAAGGCGTGTTTTATGATTGCTTTGAATGTTGACCATTTCAATGCGGATAGAAGACCAAATCCCCGATATTTGTTTGAGTTCGGTGATATTTAGATGCTTTAATTCACGTCCTGCTTGATCCCAATAATATGCTTGAATAGTGAAATTATTATCTTTACGAATCCATTGCAGTAAACGTGAATAACCGAGCTCACGCGCTATATCATTGGATACAGGTATGCCTTCAACTTTCCAGCAATCAGAGCCATTAATTTTTTCACTGCCCAACAGTTTCCAGTGATAGTCTTCTAATTCAGGTGTCTGCTTCATATCTTCAAAGGTAAAATCTGTACCCATAAAATAATCACCACGATCGGAGGAAGAAATACGACGGACTTTTTTCAAAGCAGGTAAATAAAGCCATTGGTCATCATCGCTATTGGGATCATCATAATCAAAGGTTAATAGTGCTGTATCTCTGATATTAGCTGGTTTGGCAAAAAATACGATGGATTTTTTATCTTTACCATAATCTTTGCGAAAGCTAATCATATGCCGTTCACGTTTGTTGCCGTTACGGTCAATGAGAATCTGATGAATATCTTGTTGTAAAGTATCGCCATCTTCACGGTTATCAACAGCTTGCATAATTTCAAGCCCTGTAGGATTGTCGGCTGCTTGTGCATTGATTTGTATTTGAGCGCTGATTGTAACACTGAGCATGATAAGTAAGGCGTATTTGTACATGGTATCTCCAGAAATATTCATTTTTTAATGCCCTGATAAACAAGCTGTAATAGCCGTTTTAAATCTTCTTCTAATAGCTTTAATGGATTGTTTTTGAGTGCTACAGGGTGATTGTAGCGCATCATAGCCTGATATATATCATATGCGGTTTGTGAGCTGTCAGATATGAAAAACTCACCTTGAGCCACACCGCGCTCAAGAATAATTGTGAGTGCATCAATGGCTTTTTGTTCGTAATCAAGCAGTACATTTCGGTGTTGTTTATGGATAATTTCCATTAAATCATAGAGGTGGCGGGTATCGGTAAATTCTGCATGTCCAATACGTAAGCGAGCCAGCGCAAAGGCTTCGAGTGCCTTTAGGGCGCTATCACAGTCCTTTGCTGCTTCTATACCAGCATCCAATTTGTTTTGGATGGCATGTTTTAGGCAAGCTAATAATAAAGCTTCTTTGTTTTTGAAATGGCGATATAAATTACCCACGCTCATATCAGTATCGGCGGCTATTTCAGACATGGTTGTTTTACTATAACCATAATCTGAAAAACGTTTTTTGGCAGCTTGGCGAATGAGTTTTTCGATATGCATGGTGTGGGTGTCTATGCGGGTAAATAGTGAATGTAAAGCAATATTATTCATTATTCATAAGAGGTGCTGTTATATGATGAATAATGGCAATTATTTAGCATAGCCCTGCCTCGCCCTTTTAAGGGAGATGGGTTGGGGGTGAGGGTTTATGTATAAAACGACTCTTGTTGATGTTTGAGAAAAGCCCCCCTCATCCCAACATTCTACCCCAGGTCACTCTCTTGCAGGGCAATTCACCTTGTCCCTTCAATGGGAGAAGGGGCTTGAAAGTATCTGACCCTAAGGGCACTCTAAATCTGGGAGGCTCCTTTAGAGGGCTTTCTAGCCTGGGTTATTCATGAATAATGCCGCGCCCTCGCTTGTTCATTTGGTTGCAACAAATCTCTCGTACCCCAGGGTATATTCTCTTACGTAAGCGCAATTCACCTGATCGGTCGTCCGTATGCATAGCTACCACTTCCTCCTCGAAATCCGTTGCCAGCAAATGTCCAGCGCGATCATCATGATGATTCATGAATAGTCCAGCTTAGAGTTGTAAGCTTGCGAGTGCTTCTTTTTTAAGATGTTTTCATGTGTTGGCTGTGCATGCTGTGGCTTGCATTCATTTTTTTTGAAGCCTAAAGTTACCCTTCTTGGTTATGTTAAGGGGTGAGGAATGATGAATATGCATCGGTATTTTATGGCGTTGGGTTGTTTGTTTGTAGTATCGGTTTCTTCTTTTGCGGAAGAAGCAGTAGATACCCGTATTACGGGTGATTCTAATGCGGGGGAAACAATTTTTGAGCACACCTGCTTCTATTGCCATACAAGCAATGAAGAGAGTAAATTTGGTCCGTCACTAAAAGGTGTGAGTAAGCGTCGTAGTGTAGCGTGGCTTGATGAGTGGCTGAAAAATCCGCGCGATATGATTAAACATGATGCCGATGCCAAAGTGGTGCGGGGTAATAATAAATATAACATGACCATGCCAACGCTTCCAGATATGCAAGATGAGAAAAAACGTGCAGATGTAATTGCTTATTTATTGCGTGATTTTTAACGTAGACTCTAGGGCACCTCGAAAAACCTCGGTACTTCGCCAAACTTGTGCTTTTCACCCCTAGCTTCGTTGAATAAAATGGGCAATAGCGTTGCTATTACTCATTCTATTACGCCTTGCTATGAGCAAAAATCAACATCGCTTGGCTCGCACGAGGTTTTTCGAGGTGCCCTCTACTAAGAAACAAGAAACTCATATATTTCAATAAAAAAACAATCAGTTTCCTTCATTTACAGCTTTCAAAAGGGCACGTGTTATTATGCTCAACCTTCTGAAATCTAACGTAAATTCTGCCGAATAGCTTCGGCTAACTGTTCAATTGTAAAAGGTTTGGGAAGTACATGCTCGCCTGCTGGTAAAGGGTGGCGACCATCTAGGGTTTTGTCTTTATCATAACCTGTTGTGAAAAGTATAGGCATATCAGCTTGGATATTATGAATATGCTTGCCTGCCTCACTGCCTCCCATGACGGGCATCATAACATCCATGAATACGAGACGAATATCAGCTTGATACTGTTCAAATATTTGCACTGCCTCTAAACCATTATTGGCTTGCAGCACCTTATAACCCAATACTTCCAATACCTCAGTATTGGATTCGCGTAGAGTATCATCATCATCGACGATAAGAATAAGCTCTCCTTGCCCCTGCTCTGGTGATGAAGTCTCTTCAGGCTTGAAGTGAGGCTTCGCCTTTTGTTGAATAGGGAGGTATATTGAAAATATTGTACCTTTTCCAAGGCTGCTTTGCACATCAATAAAGCCCTTATGACTTTGTATAGCTCCAGAACACATTGCCAAGCCTAAGCCTGTGCCCTGACCAGAGTCTTTGGTGGTAAAAAAAGGTTCAAAAATATGTTTGAGTTTTGTTTCTTCGATACCAGAACCGTTATCGGTGATACTTAATCGCATATAATCTGTATGTTTTATTTCTGGGTGAGAAGATTTCAATGTATCATTGGCTTGTATGTCTTCAGATGTTATGTGTTCTAATTGTATTTGAATGGTTGGGTTGGTGCTATGTACAAGCGCATCACGAGCATTGTTGATGAGATTCATAACAACCTGTTGTAGCTGTGTGGTATTAGCATTGATATATAAAGGTTCATTAACAAATCTTTTTTGTAACTTGATGGTTTCAGGTATCGCGAGTTCAGCCAGTTTATATGCCTCATTAAAGAAGGGTGTGGCATTAAAAATTTTTAGCTTAATATGATCTTTGCGTGCAAAGGTTAGTAATTGTTTAATCATCTCTGAAGCATGGAAGACAAGCTCTTCTATGCTCTTAGCACGCTTGATTGTATTGGGTTCAGCTTTGTGCTGGCGCTGAAGCATAAATAGATTGGCATTGATGCCAGAGAGAATGTTATTAAAATCATGGGCAATACCACCAACAAGTGTACCAATAGCCTCCATTTTTTGTGCTTGATGAAATTGTTTTTCTTTGTTTTTTAAGGCGATGCTGGTTGCTATATGTTCTTGGGTTTCAGCACTTAACTCAGCTGTACGATCGTGTACTTGCTGCTCAAGTTGGTGATTGATTGAAGTGATGCTTTCTTGAGCCTTGGTAAGTTTTGCGTTGATGTGATTAAGTTCAAATTGTTGTTTTTCTCGAATGCCTGCAAAGACAGCTGCTACAAGGGTGTAAAATAAGAAGCTTGTTAAAAACATCTCTAATTCTTCTAGTTTGTATGCGATTGTTATTATGTCAGACACACCTAGAAAAGTGATCGTCATGCCGATGATAAAATATGCTAAGACCCAGAACCAACCTTTATAAAGACCGACGGTAAAAAATGCCAGAAATGGAAAAATAGGCACCCAATAGAGCCCATCATTAAAATAACCGCCAAAAATTATAAGACTTTGAAAGGTGACGATCGCAGCACATAGGATAATAACTTCAAGTGTAGGTATGGAGAAAATCTTGCGAAAACAGCATGAGAGCATCATGGGTACTAATAGTAGAGCTGTAATAAATTGTGTGGATGCTAAAGTTTGGAAGCCTTGCGTGGCATTAAATATAGCAAAGCCCAAAAGCATAGGAATGGCGATTAAAACAATAAGTTTTAGTAGCTGCTCTTGATACTCGGCTCGCATAGCAAAGTTCTTATCGCCAATAAGGAGTTTCCAGCGCTTTTTCGCGTTAACGTTTTGTACGGTCATATCCACCCTTATCAAATGATAAGGTAGTATGTATCAAAAACAATGCATTGGCAATGCATTACATTACTGGGTTTGTCTGATTATAAACTATGTGCCTCAAACCAGCTTTTACCCGTACCAATATCAACGGTGAGTGGTACACGAAGTTTGGCAGCACTCTCCATTGTTTCGCGCATGATTTTACTGACCGTATCGGTTTGACTTATAGGGCACTCGATAATCAATTCATCATGCACTTGTAAAATCATATTGGCTTCGGGAGCTTCTGTTTTTAGTCGCTTGTGTAGTGCAATCATCGCTACTTTAATAATATCAGCAGCAGAGCCTTGTAGCGGTGCATTAACAGCCGTGCGTTCAGCATAGGCTTTGCGCATACCATTGCTGCTATTAATGTCGGGAACATACATGCGGTGCCCCATTAATGTTTCCACATAACCCTGCTGTCGCGCTTTCTCTAATGTTTTATCCATAAAGGTTTGTACCGTTGGAAATTGTTCGAAATAAGTTTGAATAAATAACTTCGCTTCACTGCGGCTAACATCCAATTGCTTGGCAAGCCCAAAAGCACTCATGCCATATAAAATACCAAAGTTAATCACCTTGGCACGGCGGCGCATTTCACCCGTGACTTCTTCAAGCGTAACTTGATTCACCGCAGCAGCCGTGGCGGCATGAATATCTCGCCCATCAGCGAATGCCTGCATTAAATTCGCATCTTGAGAAAAATGTGCCATCAAACGTAATTCAATTTGCGAGTAATCCGCAGCAATCAAAATATTTCCTTTTTCAGCAATAAAAGCTTTGCGAATTTCACGCCCTTCTGAGGTGCGAATAGGAATATTTTGTAAATTTGGATCGGAAGATGATAGGCGACCCGTTGTAGTGACTGCTTGG
>JALUXZ010000201.1 GCA_027018935.1 Mariprofundaceae bacterium | reverse complement strand
TCCACCTTGGCAGCCCACCAGCCGAACTGTTCATAGCGTACATTTCGATAACCCCACATCGCATCTAAGGTGTTAATCATGCGATACAATGCTGCGCCAAGTGGCCCCAACACAACAAACCAAAACAACGGTGCAATCACCGCATCGGATGCATTCTCAGCCAATGATTCCAATGCAGCACGCCGTGTTTCTTCACGTTTCATATTTTTTACATCACGACTGACAATCAAAGCCAATGCTACACGCGCTTCTTTCACTGTTTTTGCATCCAATACCGCTTTCACATGTTCAAATAAAGATTTCCAACCAATAGATAACCACAGTAGCAATATATCAAACACCCAACCAAAAAGGCTATGACCTATCCATAACACCGCGCAAGACACGCCAACCACAAATAGCCATGCAATCACGCCTGCTTGTCTATCCCCACTATATAAAAAAGATTCACACCATGATGCCCAACGACCAAACCATGCAACGGGATGAAAACGGTTGCGAGGGTCACCGATAAGGCATTCTAAGGCTAACGCCAACAGCAAAGTCATTATTGGCTACTCTCTAATTTATACGTTTGAAGCACTTCCATATCTTTGTAATCAGCAATTCTTTTTGCTTCTTCCCCAAACAAATAGTTTGAATCTGGTTCGATACCAACACGCCCAATATCTAAACGATCCGCATCCCAACAAGTTGCCACCGTAACACAAGCTGCACTTCGCCCACCTGTATGCCCAGTGCATGCCAATACCAGTGTTTTCAATTGTTGCTCTGTTAAATCAAGGTAAGCTTTGTTTTCTTCTGCAAACCTTGCACCTCTAAGCCCATGTTGCGGGTCTCTAAATTCATTTTCTCTCATACAATCATGAAAATGAGCGAAATATGAAATAACCTTTGTATCCGCGCCCGTAAATTGAGCCAAATAATGTCCATTTCGTTCAACTGCTTGCCAATGATGTACACCATGTATGGAACTATCGAAAAACTTCGATGAACTTTGTAATAGGTTTAATATTCTTTCATCCAAACTCTTAGTTCTTTTTTCAAACATCTTCTAAATGCAACTTCATACTATACGTTTTACATAAGATTCGTGGGTTTGTGGAACATGCCGCCATCAAACCTTGGTGAATTTCACTTGCAACAATCACACCATACACCTCGTGATTAGGATTTTCAGTTTTAATCAATCCCATATACATAGATATTTGACCAAAAACCTCATACTTTGCAACTCCCGCTTTGAGTTCCACTACAAGTAATTGATTCCCTTTTTCAAGCAACAGATCCAAGCGCACTCCACCAATAGAGTATTCAGACCCTATTAATTCATAACCAGGGAAAAGTTCCGCGACTTGGGCTTCAAGTGTATTATGCAAATCTCGCTCATAAGTAAACGCTCTATTTACATTCACACTTTCCACATTCTCAACAAAGCACTTTTCACCTAAAGACTCTGAGGAAGGGTCATCGTTAATAAAATTTTCATATTGAATTATAGCACAACGAGCAGTTCCTCTTCCATAATCGCCAACCGTTCTTTTGCTTCCTCTAAGGTCATATATACTTCTTACTTTTTGTACTTTATCAGAATTGGTTATTGTAAAAATATCTATGCCATGATCTTTAGACAGATGATTGATACCCGAAACATAACTACTGATAGTATTTTGAGTTTTTCCCTGTTCAGCTAAGTATTCTTTAAACTTATCTCGCATATCTTTCTCCTAGTACATTAACTTGTTATCTTCGGATATTTTTTCTTCTACAAAGCTTTTTCATCTTCTGACAAACACTGAAACCATAATTGAAGAAGTGTCATATAACCTTCTCCTCGCCCCATTCTCCATCCAATACTATGCATAGGAATTTCTGGGTACTTGAGCCAATGCGGTAAAAGAAAACCTTCATCATCTAAGCTTTTTTTAGCAAGCAACTCCACATGATCTTCGACTGTTTTCGCCTTAAACCCAGCTTGAATAAACTTATCCTTTAGTTGCTCTAAACTTACTTTCATTGCCCCTTCCTGTTAACTAAGAGAGGTGCTAATAATTTAGCGGAAACTTCTTGCTCCAAAGCATCAGCCAACAAATCAAGCGAAGCCAGTGTTCGCGCTTGCTGATTGATGCCATCACTATTTGTCACACCTATGGATTTCAACCAAGCTTGGCGAAATTCTCCTTGTTCAAAAAGACCATGCACATACGTACCCCAGACTTGTTGATCTTCTGAACACTGCGCAAAAGGAAATAAGCTTACATCACTATCAGATACACCATGATGAATTTCATAACCTGTCATGCGTGTTTTACTGGGATAACTTGCGATACAATCGACTTGCCGCAATGTTTTTTCTAGCTGCATTTGCGTCGATAATGCTAACCAACCCAAGCCTTCCATCGAAGTTCCCTCAACACCATCATCCTCAATCATCTGACCCAGCATTTGCATGCCTCCGCAAATTCCCAGCACTTTACCACCGTAACGCAGATGCATTTCTAGTGCTTTATCAAAGCCCTGCTCTTTTAACCACAATAAATCGGAAGTCACATGCTTGGACCCTGGCAAAATCACCAAGTCGGCAGGCTGCAAATCATCTTTCGAGCGTATAAAGCGTACACTTACAGCCGCTTCCGATGCCAAAGGATCAATATCATCATGGTTGGACATACGCGGGTAAGCAATCACGGCAATATTCAGCTTGCTTGCATCTGCCAAGGTTTGACCATGTCGAAAGGGGCTATCTTCTTCAGGTAAATCTAACTTTAACCAAGGAATGACACCTGCCAAAGGCTTATTCGTTTCTTTTTCAAGCCAAATTAATGCGTCCGAAAGTAGTTCGCGAGAGCCTCGAAAACCATTGATAAGTAGAGCCTGTACACGCTTCCGTTCAGAATCAGATAAAATATCCAGACTGCCTTTCAGCGAGGCAAACACGCCACCACGATTAATATCGCCGACCAGCCACACAGGCACATCCGCCGCCTCGGCAAAGCCCATATTGGCAATATCACCCTCTCGAAGATTGGGTTCAGCTGGGCTGCCCGCACCTTCCACAATCACCACATCATATTGTGATCTTAGGCGTTCAAAGGATTCCAACACTGTATCCAAAAGAATAATTCTATCTTTTCGAAAACGCTTGGCTTGTAAACGCCCCGTTGCCTTACCACGCACAATCAATTGCGCCTGATGATCTGCTTCAGGTTTAATCAATACAGGGTTCATATCCACAGTTGCTTCAATGCCACATGCCAAAGCTTGCAATGCCTGCGCACGTCCAATCTCACCGCCATCTATGGTCACCGCTGCATTATTACTCATATTTTGCGGTTTAAATGGCGCAACCTTCATGCCGTTTCGTGCAAGTAATCTGCATAAACCTGCCACCAGCACCGATTTTCCCACCCCTGATGCAGTGCCTTGAATCATCAACGCATTCACGTGGGATAACTATCCTCAGCCAACACAGTCGATATGAATTTACGTTCACGCCAACCCTCTTTTTCCAGCATGGGCTTATCATAAAAGGCTTTCACAGGTCCCAAGCAAAGCAATGCAATCGGCTTGGCACCTTCAGGGCAGTTCAATAAGTTTGCCACATCCGCTGGCTCAAAAAACGACACCCAGCCCATGCCCAAGTTCTCTGCACGTGCCGCCAGCCACATATTTTCAATAGCACACGAAACCGAGCATAGAGCCATTTCTTCGGGCATGGTACGCCGACCAAACACCGTACCATCATCAGGCGCAAGCACCACAGCTATTAATTCTGCACAATCACGAATTCCTTCAATTTTAAGGCGCATAAACTCAGCTTTACGCTCATCCATAGCATCCGATGTTTTTTCTTTCTCTTCTTCCACCAATGCAATCAACTGCTCTCTCAAATCAGCTTTGGTAATCCGCACAAAACGCCACGGCTGCATATAACCCACCGATGGTGCGGCATGTGCTGCCTCAAGAATGCGTTGTAAAATCTCAGGCGCGACTTCTCCACCCGAAAAATGCCGCATATCTCGCCGCGCATGAATCACCCGATAAACAATCTCTGATTCTTCCTGAGTGAACTGCTCTCCCTTTGAAGGGAGAGGGTTGGGGTGAGGGTTGCCACTAAACCCCATGAAAGGAAAATTCCTTAACAGGTTCCCCCTGCTTAAAATGCTCTTCAACAATACGGTCTAATTTTTCTTCTGTTAATGCGTAATACCAAACTCCTTCAGGATGTACGACCATAATTGGGCCTTGCTCACACACACCAAGGCAGCCTGCGCGGTTCACTCGAATATCGTTATCCAAACCCGCTTCTTTCACTTTAGCTTTTAAACTTTTTAATAGCGGCATATTTTCGCCGCATGATTTACCTACACACATGATGGCATGGTGTTTATATGGCGCTATCACTGGTTTATTCATTCACATACCTCCACATTTGGCCCCTGATGATAAATTAAATCTTCCACAGGTTCACCGCCCACCAAATGCTGCGCAATAATCCTATCCAGATTTTCATCGGTCACATTATAATACCATACGCCGTCAGGCTGAATCGCTAGCAATGGGCCACCTTTGCAAGTGCCAAAGCACGTCGCTCGACTGCGCTTCACCCTTAAGTCACCCTTATTCAAACCTGCTGCCTTGAACTTCTCACCCAAGGTATCATAAAGCTCTTGCCCACCGCCTTCTGTGCAGCGCGGTCCCACACAAACAATCATATGCCTGCGGTAATCCATCATTTTTGGTTTAATCACTTCACTCATATTTATTCCTTTTATCTATACTCTTTCTCCCTTGGAAGGGAGAAGGTTGGGATGAGGGTTGTTACTTCAAGGACACCCAAGTCTTTTCAAATGTAGCCAGTGCATCCGCGCTAAAATCATCCCCGTCTTTCACCAACAACACGCGGAACACCATATCACCAGCTTCATTAACAAAATGAGCGCCCAACGATTTTTCACCGCGTTTGGCAAGGTAAGCATGGTGCACATTCGCCCAATTCACATGCACATGAAAAGTATCCGTGACCACATTCAGCCAATCGCCTTTCATTTCAAACTGGTCACCAGTAAGCAAACATTCCGTCACAGCCCCAGCAGGAGAGCGAATCACTGCGCGTAGTTTACCCCATGTTGGCAAAGCCTGAATAATCTGTTCTAAATTCTCATCTGCACGCACGGCGGTGTAGCCGCCAGCAAGCTCATCATCATTCGCCCCTGCCACAGCTTCTAAAATTTCACCAACAGGTGCATTAAAATGCGCTGCAATCTTTTCCCATGGTTTGTGATTACCATCTTCCAGCCATTGGCGCACGCAACCATGCCAGCCTTCCAAACCCATGGTGAGAGAGCGTCCTGCTTTTTCACCATCTTTGGCATCACCCGTTAACTCATCATATTTATTGGCATAACCGCGTGGCGTAATCATCAAGCCTTCTTGAATATAGGTTGATGAGTTGCCGATGAGCACGGTAGTCAGCATGCCGATTTCTTTATCTGCCATTTCATCCAAGGTGGTCATTTGAATATCTTGCCTGCGGCGGTAAGCAGACTTCACAATCGCCACAGGTGTTTTGGGGTCGCGGTGTTGCAATAAAATACGCTGCGCTTCTACGATTTGCTGGGTGCGCCTGCCCGATTTTGGATTGTATAATCCAATCACGAAATCTGATGCACCGACGGCATCAATCCGCTTGCGAATGGTTGTCCAAGGCGTAAGCAAATCGGATAATGAAATCGAACAAAAATCGTGGGTTAATGGTGCGCCAACCAGTGATGCGCAAGCATTCAATGCTGTTGCGCCTGTGACTACTTCCACTTGAATATCTGAATCAGGTGTCCAACCATGTTGAAACAACACTTCATACGTGGGTCCAGCCATACCATACACGCCCACATCACCCGATGAAATCAAAGCCACAGTCTTGCCTTGTTTGGCAGCTTCATAGGCCTCTACACAACGGTCAATCTCTTCAGTCATACCTTTTTTGATGACTTCTTTGCCAGCCAGTAAATCTTCTACCAAACGAATATAGGTAGTATAACCAATCACCACATCGGATTCTTCAATCGCAGCACGCGCTCGAAATGTCATTTGGTCTGCGCCACCTGGGCCAAAACCTACCAATAATATCTTACCACTACTCATGTTGTTCTCACTATGGACACGGTAGCATTTTTACCATCGTGTCCTCTGTATTTATATTTTTCTACAATCAAATCTTCTTTGCTGCCACCTGCCAAAAGAATAGCCGCCGCTTCGCCCACAGAAGGTGTACCTACATACTTCATCACCACTTCCGATGGGTTAGGCACATCTACTTTCGCCAGCTCACTGGCTGCATACCATGTACAATCCCAGCCAAATTGTTTACACACAGATAATAAGCCTATTTCATCCGACTTCTTATCAATCGATGCTGCAGTGCTTACATCATCCACGCTTAAGCCAATGGATGCCAAGGCATCCAAGATGGCTGTACGAATCGTTTCCTCAGGTGTTCCTCTATCGCAGCCTAAGCCTAGAACAATACTTGGCTCCCTCTCCTTCTTAGAGGGACAAGGTGAATTGCTCTGCAAGAGAGAGTGCCCTGGGGTAGAGGGCTGGGGTGAGGGAGTATCTAATGCTTCATTTATCACCATCAACACGCCCTCCATATTTTTCAATACCTCATCATTCCAAAACCTAAGCACTTCAAACCCATGTTTTGCAAACGCTTGTGTACGCTTATCATCATAAGCCTTTTGTTCTAAATGCTGCCCGCCATCCAACTCGACAATTACTCGCGCTTCCACACAAGCAAAGTCCGCAATATAGCCATCTAACACATATTGCCTACGAAACTTGAACCCTACCAACTGCCTGTTTCGCAGCCTCTGCCATAAAGCTTGCTCGGCATCGGTTTGGTTTTTTCTCAATTTACGGGCAAAGGTAGTTTTGCTGCTGGTCAACTTCAATCACCCCTCATCCCAACCTTCTCCCCTCAAGCGGGAGAAGGAGCTTAGTTTCCTCTCCTTTTGAAGGGAGAGGATGAAGGTGAGGGTTGACCCTATCACGGGCGATACACCACCAATTTCTCATGCAATTCATCCCAAATATGTTCAGGAAGCTCTCGGTTTGTCACCCAAAGAACAGCAGCAAATTGATTCACATCCACATCTTCAAACTTTTCAAAGCAGTGAATGGTTTTCGGCAAATCATTGGCGCGTGTCCACCAGTCCAACGAAGGTGTTTCACGCTCATCCACCAAAGCAATCGGCTCTTCATTCACCACATGTGCTGATACCCGCGTGATATTAATTTTCGGGCATTCCACTTTCCAGCCAAGTTCACGTCCTAAAATATCCACAGGAATAGTTTTGCTCACATCCGATGCCGTGGTCAACACGGGGGTCGCATCCAATAAACCTGCCACATATTCCGCCCAGGCATTCGCGCCACCCACATGCCCAGAAAGCACAGGAATCACATATTGCCCAGCATCATCTACCACCAACACACCGGGGTCTTCATCTTTAGACACCATATGTGGCGCAATCAAGCGCACCACAGCCCCCAAAGAAACGAAGTAAACAATCTGGTCATAATTTTTAAACATCGAGGGAATTTCTGCTTTTAAACCCGCATCATAAACATGCACTTGGTTGCTTACATCTACAAACACATGCCCGAATTTTTGGGATGTAATAATATCCGCTTGCGGCAGTTTGGGCGCAAGATCTTTAGCTTGTGCTGCCCCATGTTTGGTAATGGCAACCAACACCACTTTCCCATCTAAAGGTTTTGTATCAATCATGATTTAAGCATCCTTTTTCTTACAACCGCGAATCATTTCGCCGCGCTCTCTGTTTGGATTTCGCACCAACATCAATGAAAGATAATTCACCTTCTCGCCTTTCAATGAAACCACATCACGAATCATACGTTCTTCAGGTGCACCTGCTTTTTCCACAAACACCGCATCCGTTAATAAATCATGCGCTGCCAACCAATCAATCACGCTATCCAACAAGGGTTTCACTTTAAGCAATACCAAAGTATCAAAATGCGGCAATAGTTTTTCCAATTCATCCAAGCCATAACCTGCAGGCACAATCGCCACCGTGTCATCCGTTTCTGCCAATGGAAATGATGTGCTGGCAGCGGCTGCATTAAAGGATGGCACACCTGCAATGGTTTCCACTTCAATATCCGCGTCCAAGCTTTGCACATAACGCGCCAAATAGGTAAACGTTGAAAACGTCGAAGCATCACCTTCCACCAAAAAAGCAACATCACGTCCGCTTTGCAACACGGGCACAACCTTATCCGCAGCTCGCGCCCATGCCCGCGCCAACACTTCCGTGTCATGGGTCATGGGGAACACCAGTTCCAAAGCATCATCAGGCATATCTAACCCTGTACGCTCGGCAATACCTAAAGCATGGCTCTTGCCGCCTTTGCGCCGCACAGGATAACACCACATCGCATCCGACTGCATCACAGCCCATGCCTTGCGTGTAATCAGCCCTGCATCACCCGGGCCTAAGGATGTTGCAACAAGTTTACCTTTTTTCATGCTTTTCCTTGCTATAAAATATTTTTCCAATGCGCTGAATATGTTCGACTAAATTGGCATTTTCAATGTTATCCAGAATCGACAAATCCACAGTATATGGAATAGGCAATGTATATAGTTCTTCATGGATAGTTGATAATAGAGAAAAGTTCAAGCCTTCACCTTGCATGCTTAAATCAATATCAGAACCTACCTTGTAATTCCCTTTCGCACGTGAGCCATACAAAATGACTTTTTCCACCTCAGGATGGTTACGAAACACCTGTTGCATCAACGTCACGACCTGTTCACCCAAGCCTACATCAGCAGGATTCATCTGCCACCAAACCCTGCAAGCGTTCGCGCAAAGCGACAAATGCAGTGAAATACTCTTGCTGGATAGCATGTA
>JALUXZ010000200.1 GCA_027018935.1 Mariprofundaceae bacterium | reverse complement strand
TTTTGTGTTCTGCCAGCCATTTTCTAGCTTTTTTAATCGTATCGCAATTGGGAATACCATACATATGTACTGTCATTATTTATTTTCCTTTATGTCGTACTGTGCAAACATCTGTTTGCCATTATTATCTAAATACAATGAACGCAATTCAGTCATAACTGGAGCCATATCTCCCTGTAGTATGGTGTGAAAATCATTTTGTCCCAGCAATGAAAAGTGTGTCGTTAGAAATAAACGATTTAACACACCATCCGCCAATAATGTATGATGAATGGCAGGTCCTGCAATCATATAAGCACTACGATAACCCTGCTCAATCAGAAAATCCCGCAACGCTTTTCCCTGCACCTTTACAGCACTAAGCTGCACAACACTCACGCCAACATCTTCAAGTTGCTTGCACCGAGTTGCATCCGCGCCTTGCACCGTAAGCACCCAAATCCGCCTATCTTGCAAAGATTGTATCGCTGCCAACGGTATATCCAAACTTGCCGATACAATCACTATATCAGGTTGAAGTTTTAAACCTTCCTCGGCCCGCCAGACTGCTAAATCAGCATAATCAGGCTCTTGCCCCACAGGCAATAAATCTTGCGCACAACCCTGATCCAATTGCCTGAAATAACGTGCTGAAGTAATCATCACATCGGCTTGTGCCGCCAACTCCTGATACAAACGCCAATCCCGTTTATTGCCAATGCTTGCTGGTACAGAAAACTCATTAGTTTGCCCGTCGCGCAGGGCAATACGCCCATCCAATGAAGCAATATAATTGCTGTAAATCAATACATCCCCTGCTTTTGCCTCTTGATGTAGGCAGAGGGGCAAATAAAGCTGCTTTAAGGGAATATTCGTTTGATGTTTTGGAAACAGACTTTGCACATGCATAGGCGCACGCTAAGCAGCAATAAACTGCAAGGCTACTCCATTGTTACACCAGCGCTCTCCCGTTGGCTCGGGTCCATCATTGAAGACATGCCCTTGATGCCCGCCACAACGTGCACAATGGTATTCCGTACGTGGTAGAATCATTTTAAAATCACGTTTACTTTCTGTACTGCCTTTAATGGGCTGGTAAAAGCTTGGCCAACCTGTGCCGCTATCAAATTTCGCACTCGATTCAAACAATGGTAACGCACAAGCAGCACAAACATACTGACCATCACCATACTCCTTATTTAAAGCACTGCTAAATGATCGTTCTGTTGCCTCTCTTCGCAATACAGCAAACTGTTCAGGCGTTAATAAATCTTTCCATTCAGCATTTGATTTCACAATTTTCTCACCCATATAAGACTTCCTTTCACTACCTGCTAACAATTCATTCGGCAATGCCAATGCAAAAACACCCACCGCTGCACCCGCTAAAAATTCACGTCTATTCATGGGCACCTCGAAAAACCTCGGTACTTCGCCAAACTTGTGCTTTTCGTCCCTAGTGGCGTTGAATAAAATGGGCAATAGCGTTGCTATTACCCACCTCATTGCGCCTTGCTATAAACAAAAATCAACGGCGCTTGACTCGCACGAGGTTTTTCGAGGTGCCCTTAAGGAGGTGCTGATTAACTCTGGATGAGTGGATATGCGATTCAAAATCACCAACACCAAGGCAGCAAGCGCAAGCAATAGCCCCGCTATTGCTAAGTTGGCTAACGCAGGTGCTGGCAATTCTGGGCGTATAGGCATCATTTATTGAGTTGATCAGCACCTCCTTAACTCAAAGAAGCATTTGCCATCAATCCAAGTTAGCATAGCGGCATGAACAATAATAACATCCTTAAAAAAATTATGATTAGCCAAAACCTCAAACACTTTGAAAGCAAAGAAATCTTTGAAATGGGCGGTCTCAAGCTTAGCAGCAGCCAAATCAAAGCCTTTATGGCTGGCTCACAAAACAAGAATTTCGAAAAAATATCTGGTGAACAGTTAGAAGCATTTTTAAATGGTCTGATTATTTTTTCGCGTGGAGAACGTGAAAATACTGACATGGTTCCACGTGCCATTGAGACCTATATCCTTGGGCTTATGCAAACGGGTCATAGAGATACCTTGGATGAAATTTCTTGCCTGATTGAAGATGCCAAAGATGGTATTGTGCAAGGCTGCGATAGCAACGACACATAACATACAGCTGGCAAACAAACTTGGTCTGATTCCTGCTTGCAAAATACATGGAATATATTCAATGCTCTCATTGCAATAAAAAATATGGCATCAACGATAAGGTTCGTGCTGCCGCAGGACGCAATATTGTCTGTAAAGGTTGTGGTGAATCATTTAAAATTGTGATATTTGAGACACCCACAGCAAGCATGCAGGCAACAAATAAAGCCGCTGTTGAAAATGAAACCATTGAGCCAAGTGCTAAAAAAACAACTCCCAAACAAACTGCGCGAAAAGAAAATAACGAACCTAAGAGAGAAGCCAACCTTAAAGACTTAGAAAAGAAGAAATTCTCTCCCTCCATGCTTCTTGGTGTCGCCATTATTGCTATTTCTATTTATGTCTTCTATGCAGATCGAAGTATTGATATAGGTGAGCCTTTTGTCGCAACAGAAACTCCCAAACCCAATATACAAGCAACAAACCACCCTACCTTAACTCCCGAAGAGGTATCGCTTGTAAGCAAACCTAAAAAAAACGTACTCCAAGAATTACCAGAAGCGTGCAAAGCTATTGCAGCCCAGGAATGGGTTATGGATTATACCATGATGCATGGCGTGCCTGAAAAAAGCGAGTATGCACGCATGCTTGATGAAAGTGTGCAAAACACAGCAGAAATCCGCAAAAAATGTGGTGGAGCAAACATTGTACGAGAAGTCTTAGCCTCTGCCACAAAAGGTATTCCTCCCAAATGGCTAGAAATGCATGTGAGCGCACTTATAACGCTGGGTAAAAAAACACCGCATTTTTAAGGGAGGTGCTGATTAACTCTGGATGAGTGGATATGCGATTCAAAATTACCAACACCAAGGCAGCAAGCGCAAGCAATAGCACCACTATTGCTAAGTTGGCTAACGCAGGTGCTGGCGATTTTGGGCGCATAGACACCATGCATTGAGTTAATCAGCACCACCTTAAGTTTCATTTCATTAAGCTACACCATATACTGCCAATATGACACAGCCATTACGTACAGATATACTCATCATTGGTGCTGGTTTAGCTGGTAGCTTACTCGCTTGGCGATTGATGCAAGCTGGCAAGAGCATCCACATCGTGCATCACCCTTCACTCCTATCTGCCTCACGTGTCGCTGCTGGTCTTATCAATCCTGTGACTGGGCAACGCTTGGTTTTACAAGAAAATATCGAGCTGTTACTGCCCTCGGCGAAAAAGCTTTATCGACAACTTGAAGCACAGTTTCACAGCCAGTTTTTCTTTGAAAAAGAGATGTTGCGGAGCCTGCAGCATGACAAAGCCAAGCTAGCTTGGAAAAAGCGTCAAAATAATCCAACATACCAAAGCTATTTATCCAATATTGATGGGCAATCAAGTGTTATAAAACAACATCAAACGGGCTATTTAGATACCAATGCCCTACTTGATAGTCTGCATACTTATTTCCAAGAGCGTCACTGCATTACGATAAGCGATGTGCGGCAAGAAGATATAAAAAACTATCAAACGCACTGCCAATGGCAACATATCACCGCCTCTAAACTGATATTTAGCCAAGGCTGGCGAGAGATCAATGGAAAATTCTTCGCTTTTTTACCATTTCAACCTGCAAAAGGTGAAATTTTACATTTATCTACACCACACAGCCTTCCAGATTATATTCTTAACCAAGGTAAATGGCTGTTACCTTTAAAGGATAAAAGCTTCAAAATCGGCGCGACCTACCAAACTGATGCAAGTGATGAACAGCCTAGTGAGTCAGGCAAACATGAATTGCTCGAGGCTCTGAAAAACATGCCTATCAAACAAAAAGACATCTCGATTATCTCTCACCAAGCAGGCATACGCCCCAATACTTTAGATAAACATCCCTTCCTTGGCATGCATCCCAAACATCAACATATTGGTATATTTAATGGTTTTGGCTCCAAAGGTTCACTACTTATCCCATGGCACAGCCAGTGTATGTGCGAACACCTTATCCACGACACAACTTTACCAAGCGATGCAGATATTCAGAGGTTTACATGCGTTTAACAGAGCAAGTACACCACCATCTTCAGAAAATCATACAACACGGCGATAGTGTTGTTGATGCCACTACTGGCAATGGTCATGATACTTTATTTTTGGCAGAATGTGTTGGCAAGGCTGGCAAGATATTCGCATTTGATGTGCAGCAACAGGCTCTACAATCAGCACAAAACCACTTACGGAACCACCATATCACAACACCTGTTACATGGATTCATGCAGGGCATGAACACATGCTCAAACATATCCCCCAAACATTACACGGACAAATCAAAGCCATTACATTCAACCTTGGCTATTTACCCCACACCGATAAAAACATAACCACTTGCCCCAGCACCACCCTACCCGCACTCAAAGCATCGCTATCATTGCTAAAATCAGGCGGGACACTCTCAATCCTTGCTTATACAGGGCATGATGGAGGGCGTGATGAAGCAGAATCGGTGAAAGCATGGGCCGAGACATTGCATAGTGATTTTGATATACATATTACGGTTCCACAAAACACCAAATTCTCACCTCCCGAATGGATTTGCATTCAGAAATCATAACTGTTCAGCACCCTCCCCCTCGCACTTTTAAAGGATAAGGTGAATTGCCCAGCAAGAGTAGAGGGCTGAGTGAGGGTTTGTATATATAATGACTCTTGTTGATATTTGAGAAAATCACCCCTCATCCCAACCTTCTCCCCTCAATGGGAGAAGGGGCCTGGAAGCATGCTAGCTCATATACTTTCCTCTGCGTCCTCTGCTGTGGTAAAAAATAACGTAACTATTCAGCTCACCACTGATTTGCCCGATACTGGCGTTAGAAAATGCTCACTTACAGCAGTAAGTTGCGCTTTTCCGCCTCGCCCAAAAGCGCCTACTTTGCTATTCTCAAACAAATCAGCGGCAATCTGAATAGATGCAAGCCAATTTATAACGATGCTGATTTTCACTCATAACAAGGCGCAATAAAATGAGTCATAGCATCGCTATTGTCCATTTTATTCAACGCAGCTAGGGGTGAAAAGCACAAGTTTGGCGAAGTACCGAGGTTTTTCGAGCTGCCCATAAATACAACTACGCCCCCGCTCGGTTTTTACAGTAAGACTTAAAAGATGTTTAATGCAACAGTTGCATATTACATCTAATTGCTTATCATGCGCCATGTAGGAGATATTATGAGCGATTTCAAATTAGAGCAGGCCATTGGTTTTCATGTCAATCGGACTGCATTCTTGATGACTGAAGAAATAGGGCGGCGTATAAACAATCTTGGTTATGAAATATCCACACAAGACTTTGCCATTCTTTTTCGCCTGCTCAAAAAAGGATCCATGACTCAGGTTGAAATAGCCAAGCTATTAATGCGCGACAAAACAACCATCACCCGCCGCATTGATGCCTTGGTCAAAAAAAACTATGTGCAACGTACTCCAAACCCCAGTGATCGACGTTTTTTTCTAATTGAGCTTACTGAAACAGCACATCAAGCACTGAAAGAACTCATTCCATTGATTGCTAACTTTCAAGAAGACGTTGTTAAGCACCTGCCTGATGAAGATATAATCACCACAATTAAAACACTGAAACACATTTCCGAACAATTACTATCATCTAAAACTATAGGAGAGAATAAATGAAAAAGACTACACCACATTGGATTATTATAGGCGTATTAAGCGCATTATTGCTTGCCATTGGATTCAAGTTTATTGTGCTAGGAAGTACAGCCAAAGGCGATGATGGACGCACCGCTGTATTATTAGAGCCTGCGGAAAGACAGGCTATATTGGGTGAAATGCGCGGGCTTTTAGAAACCACACAAACAATCGTTGAAGCACTTGCCAATGATGATTTGGCTACGGTTGATAAGACTGCGCGTAGCGTTGGTAGTGCAGCAATCAAGACTGTGGATTTTAAACTGCGTGCGAAATTACCTTTAGATTTCAAAAAACTTGGTTTCGGCACCCATTATGCCTTTGATGAAATTGCTGATTTGGCGAAAGCAGGTAAACCCGTCAAAGAGGTACAACAGAAGTTAGCTGAAACTATGAATAATTGTATTGCCTGTCATGCTATGTACCAACTGCCAGTTGTGCAGAGCCACCCATAAATCACTTGGGCTGATGGAGAGCATAAATGAGATGTTTGATTAGGGCATGGCATAAGCATGAGACTGAATTACGCGGCTGGCTTGTTGGTCAATTGCATGATTCAGCCGATGCAGAGGACTTGCTGCAAGATGTGTTTGAAAAAGCGATGTTGCAAGGGGATCGTTTCTGTTCAATTGATAATGTACGGGCTTGGTTGTTTAGAGTGGCTCGCAATACTCTAATAGATCGTTATCGGATGCAGCGTCATCAGGTAGAGCTACCTGATAATTTGTCGTTTGATGAGGTGGAGCCTGATGCGGTTGAAAATTTATCAGAATGTTTGCCACGTGTGTTATTGGAACTCTCTGCACAAGATCGGGAAGTGATTACGCTGTGTGATTTGGATGGGATGTCTCAACAACATTTTGCAGAGCTTAAGGATATTAGCCTATCTGCTGCTAAGTCGAGGGTACAAAGGGCACGTCGCAGGTTACGACAAACTCTAGAAATAAACTGTCAGGTGCGTATGAATGATGTGGGTAATGTATGTTGCTTTGTGCCTAGAGAAGCAGTGAAGTAAGTGATTACAGAGTTAATTTTGTGCTAAATATTTTTTTAAATACTGGTCAGCCTCCATTGAAGCCAGAGCTATTGTCTTTGCGCAAAGGTTCTTATTTATTTCATCAGGGTGATCAGGTAGCAAGTTTCTTCTATGTAAAAACAGGGAAAATAAAACTAACAAGAAACACCATCGAGGGTGCCCAGGCACTTATTTATGTTGCCTTGCCAGATGAAACCGTTGCAGAGGCATCACTGTTTGCAAATGAATATCACTGTTCTGCTATTGCGGATGCAAAATCGGAAATTATACGTTATAAAAAAACTGATTTTTTACATTATCTCGAACAAAACCCTGCTGCGATGAAAGATGTGTTAAAGGTGTTTGCCAGGCAAGTACGAGACTTAAGAGCAATCAATGAAATGAAAAATATTCACTCTGCAAAAGAGCGGATTCTAGCCTTTATAAAGCATGTAATGAATGAGCATCGAGAGGTTCATTTAAAGATGACGTTAAAAGATGTTGCCTATAAAATTGGACTTGCTCATGAAACATTTTATAGAGAGCTAAAAAACCTTGAAAAAGCAAAGGTATTGATACGGAAAGAGCGGTATTTAAAACTATTATAGTCATCATATGATTTGAATCATATAGGAGTTGTTCAACTCACCGTATAGTTCGTATCATATGCTAAGAAAATATACGGCAGCATACATAACATAAAAATGGAGTGAATAATGAAACCAGTAATGATTTTTTTCGGAGTAATATGTACATTAAGTATGGCAGTTCCTTCTTATGCCAAGGATAGTGCTGATGGAATGGAGCATATGATGATGCACCAGCATATGATGGGAGAAAACACAGATAGTAGGACTTCGTTACATCTATCACCACAGGTGAAACAACATCAATTGGCAAATATGCGTTCACACTTGGAAGCTGTGCGAAATATTGTTGGATTGATAGCAGAAGGGAAATTTGATGAAGCATCGAATATAGCTCATGATAAGTTAGGGCTTACACCTGAAATGAAAAAAATGTGCAATATGTTTGGCAATGATGATTTTAAGAAACTTGGTTTAGCATTTCATCAAAGTGCGGATGAGTTGGGAGATGTATTGAAAAAGGGAAATGTACAAGCTTCACTTAATGCATTGCACACCACCATGAACTCCTGCGTGCAGTGTCATGCAACATTTAGGCAATAGCTTACAGCCTAATCATTTAGTCCATGATGTCATAGGCTGGCACTAAGATATATAGGAGTGTGTATGCATCATGAAAATACACGTTATTCATTATTGCTAGTCACTATATTGGTTGCGACAGGCTACTTGTCGCAACCAGTGTTCGCCGAGACAGGTGAAAAAGCTAGTAAGGCGAGTACACGGACGTTACTTACGGTTCCTTATCAAGACCGTGAACACTTGTTGCATGTGATGCGTAATAATCTCGCCAATATGGGTAAGTTAATAAATGCCATGGCTGATGATGATTTTAAGACGGTTGAGAAAATAGCCTTAAAAATGTCTTTGAATGAGAAAAAAGCCAAAGGGTTGACTAGGCGTGGTAACCCAGCATTTACGGCTATGGGCGTTCAGTTTCATGGTCTAGATGCTCTCGCCTTGAAAGATGCAGCAGAATCCAAAGATAGGAAAAGAACGCTTCGCGCCATGTCTAAGATGGTTTCAACATGTGTTGCATGCCATGCAACATTCAGGGTGATGGAGTGGCCGAATAATAAGTTTTATACGCAGCCTAAATCAACACCCTTGCTTTTACCGCAGGGGGTTGTAATCCACTCAAATTAATTTGCATCCTTTTGCTCCTTGATGCGTCTTCTATAGTGAAGTACGTACAACAAGGAGTTTAAGCATGTCGAATGCAGTAAATAAAAATCAGGACATAACGGGAATGAGGGCTTTAAGGATATTCCCTACATTGCATCCTTTATTGTTTTTATTGGCGGCAACGCTGTTGTGGGTGATGACCTATGCAAATCTATCTGAATTTGCGACAGCAACCGTTGCCGCACTGCCTTTGAATCAAAGTAGCCATATGGCAGATACGTTGCGCTTTCTTATCTTTGAAGCTCCCAAGGTATTAATGCTGCTTACGGCTGTAGTGCTGGTCATGGGTATGATTAACTCATGGTTCACGCCAGAGCGTACCCGTGCCATGTTGGCAGGTAAGCATGAAGGTGTGGGCAACATGATGGCTGCATCACTTGGTATTGTGACTCCCTTTTGTTCATGT
>JALUXZ010000199.1 GCA_027018935.1 Mariprofundaceae bacterium | reverse complement strand
CCAGGGCTTCTTGTTTCGTTTACACAACCCATAGCCATGCGTGTGGATGAGTTGTTATCGGGTGTAAAGGCTGCTTTAGCGATTAAACTTTTCGGTCCTGACCTCAAAGTGTTGGCTGAGAAAGGAAAAGAAATCGAAAAGTTGACGAAAAGTGTGCAAGGCACGCGTGATGTGGAGATGGAACAAATTGCGGGTGAAGCGCAATTGGTGATTCGCCCTGATCGTAGCAAATTGGATAGCTATGGCATCTCTGTGGATGATGTGATGACCTTGGTTGCTGATGCTATTGGTGGCTCTTCTGCGGGTCAGGTGATTTCTGGCAATGAGCGGTATGATATTTATGTGCGTTTGGATAAAAACTATCGTAACAATGCAGAAGTGATTGGTGCTTTGATTTTACAAACGGCATCGGGTGCTTGGGTGCGCCTTGAAGATGTGGCAAGCATTGGTGTGGAACAAGGGCCTCCCATGATTAAACGTGATGATGTGCAACGCCGTATTGTCATTCAGAGCAATGTGGAAGGTAGGGATATGGGTAGTATTGTTGCTGAGCTGGATAGTCGCATTCAAAGTGAAGTTGATTTACCTACAGGTTATTCTGTGGTGTTTGGTGGGCAGTTTGAAAACCAGCAGCGTGCGCAAGCTAAGTTGATGGTGGTGGTGCCTCTATCTCTGTTGATGATATTCTTATTGCTCTACTTCATGTTCCATTCTGCAGGGCAAGCCACATTGATTATGTTAAATGTGCCTATGGCTTTAATTGGTGGGATTTTAGCATTGTTAGTGTCAGGTCAATATTTATCTGTACCATCCAGTATTGGGTTTATTGCACTCTTTGGTGTGGCAGTGCTCAATGGTGTGGTGCTAGTGGATGCGATTAACCGACATTTGGGTGATAGTGCTGATGTGGATGAGGCGATTCGTCATGGTTCAGAAAGTAGGCTTAGACCTGTATTGATGACTGCTTTGATTGCAGGTCTTGGGCTTGTGCCACTGCTGTTGGCAACAGGTATTGGCTCTGAAATTCAAAAACCATTGGCAACGGTGGTGGTTGGTGGTTTGGTTTCCTCTACATTTTTGACCCTGTTTGTGCTACCTTGTTTGTATGCATATTTCAGTAAAGGAACTGTAGATGACGCACGAAGGACATAATCATGTAAAGCATAGCCATGAAGGGCATCACCATGGGTTAGGTGCTGCATTGTGGTTAACCGTAGCGTTTATGTTGGTTGAACTGGTGGGTGGTTATATTTCAAACTCGCTGGCTTTAATGGCAGATGCAGGGCACATGGCATCTGATGTTATGGCACTTGGCTTGGCAATGGTTGCGCAGCGTATTGCTGCGCGACCTGCGCATGCAGGCATGACTTATGGCTATGGGCGGGTCAAGGTGCTTGCAGCACAAGTGAATGGATTAACATTGTGGTTTTTGAGTGGTTGGATTGTTTGGGAGGCTGTAGGGCGCTTAGCCACTCCTCCCGAGGTGCAAGGAACAATGGTGTTGGTGATTGCTAGTGTAGG
>JALUXZ010000198.1 GCA_027018935.1 Mariprofundaceae bacterium | reverse complement strand
ATACCAAAGGAACCCATGCTACCCATAATACCCTTTCCAACCACACCATAGCTGAGGATTGAATAGCGACCTGTTGCCCAACTGTTGCTGTTATACCCATTTCTTACTCCTGTTTATACTTATACTTAAAACTCTACGCCCTGCTGGGCTTTGATACCTTTTTCCTTAAACGCATGTTTAATCATACGCATTTCAGTGACGGTATCAGCCACCTCAATCACTTCGTCTGCCGCATTGCGGCCAGTTAAGACAAGATGCATCCAGCTAGGTTTTTCCTCGCGAATAAACGCGGCAATTTCTTCACCTGAAATCCAACCATAACCAGTGCAATAATTTATTTCATCAAATAGAATTAAATCATACTGATGCGAGCGCACTTTTTCCTTGCATAAATCCCAAATTTCTCGACTTGTTTTGATATCTTGTTCAGGGTTTTTAGTATCCCAAGTAAAACCATCTCCAAGCGCATGCCACTCGATATTATCAAACTTTTCAGCGGCTTTTTGCTCGCCAGTTTTCCATTTTCCTTTGATAAATTGAATCACGCATACATTCATGCCCCATGCCGCAGCGCGAAACACCATACCAAATGCGGAAGATGATTTGCCTTTGCCATCACCTGTATGCACAAGCGTGACCCCTTGCCTATGTTCTCTGCGTTTAATGCCCATCGTTGTCTCCTACACCGCCAAACCAAGTTGCCACCACATCAGGTTGACTGGCAAAATACCAGTGAATGTATGAAGCTCTTAAATTTTTGTAATGAATACCTGCATCGCCGCGCTGCACATCGAAACATGCTTGCATATCCTTAATATCTTCTCTCTTGGAGTGATGAAACTCATGCCCGCGCACACCACTTGCATCTTCTCTATAGCCCAAACCCGCCAGTTTATCTTGCATGGTAAATGTGCAAGGCAACACCCCTGCCATTTGTGCTGTTTCGCCTTGTTTATCGGTGATGCTTTGCCCAAGCAACATCATGCCACCGCATTCTGCTAACACAGGCTTGTCACTTTCAATAAAAGCACGAAGTGAAGACCAACTTACTGACTTCTCCAAGGCCGATAAATGCAATTCAGGATAACCGCCGGGCAACCACAAAGCATCCACATCCCTAGGCACAGCATCCCCAGTCATTGGTGAGAAATAGGCAATCTCTGCGCCTTCAGCCTGTAACCATTCGATATTGGCAGGATAAGTAAAGCAACAAACCTTATCCTTGGCGACTGCTATTTTTTGACCTGAAAGGCGTAAGACCAAAGCTGATGACTGAGGTTTCACATCATATTTCTTGTTACTCTCCGTAGTAAATGCTACTTCAACATGCAAACAATCCGAAAAATCTGGTAAATCCAATTCATTGGGCATTTTTAAGCCTAAATGCCGCTCAGGAAGCTGTGGCGCATCTTTGCCCAACCATGCAACCAAAGGTGGCAATGCAAACTCTTGTAACAACTCACGCAAGATTTTGGCGTGGTTCTCACTACCAACATGGTTGGCAATAATCCCTGCAATGTTC
>JALUXZ010000197.1 GCA_027018935.1 Mariprofundaceae bacterium | reverse complement strand
GCATAAAAATTCTTGCCTACATGAATATTCATTCCGTAATCACATTGAAATCCAGGCTCTAAAACTGCGCTACCCAATGAGCCAAAAAGGCGTTTGATATGCTTCATATTGCCTACGCTGGGGTGAGCATTGTATTTCGCACATGCCAATCGGGCTTTTTCTCGTAATGCCCTAAGTTCAGCATCTAAACCGTTATATGGCTCGCCTGCGCGCATTTTTTCTAATTCACTCATGGGCGTTACATCTTATCCCAAGTATTGATAAATTCTGCCAAATGCGGTCTGGCTTCGGCTTCACTGCTCATATAATTCTGCAAGCCCAAAACAGCGCGAGCATAGGCTCCTTCATTTAATGCACCATTGAATAACTGCCAACGCAGGAATATGAGCAATGTCGTACAAACATCAGTTTCACAATAATTGCGAATGCCTTGAATATCTTTGCTCTCAAACATGCCGCGCACATCATCACCAGCGGTCTCTAACTTACCAGGAAGGCCCAAAGAAGTTGCCACTTCATGCATGGAACAACGCGCCGATGCACCGAAATCAGATAGCACTTCCAACAAATCCACATGATAGATGGATGAATAACGGGCATCATAATTATTCCATTTATCGCCCTCACTAAACCAACGCGGGCAAGACATGCCATGCACCATGGCGCGGTATTTAAGCACAGGCACATCAAAACCACGCCCATTAAAACTTACCAAACGCGGCGCACGTGTTTCAATCAGTGTGAAAAAGCCATGCAACAACTCTTCTTCGCTGCTATCAACCTCGCCACCACTAGCAATTTGTCGCACCACCATTTCCATGCCTTCTTCACCAGGCTCATGAATCAAATGGATATAACTGATCGCCACGACTTGATGAAATGGCTGACGCGGAAAATCATTTTTGCCATTGGTTTTTTCAATGAAATAATCAGCCAAGGCATCACGTGCCGCGATGTCATCCAGGTCGGGCTTGTTTAACAAGCGACGGCTGGCACTGGCATCAGGGATGGTTTCAATATCAAAAATAATGGTATCTCTACGCATGTTCTTCTTTCCCCTTGGTTCGCCACAGCCTTTCACCCAAAATATATGCCGATACAAAGTAACTTAGCATACCCAGGCCAATCGTGCTTGCTAACCACAGCCCTTGCATCAGCTTCGCATCAGATGGGAATGCCCATTGCTGCTCAAAAGCATACAACACCAATAACATCGGCACACATGCCAATAAAGCACGCAGCATGCGTTTGATACTGGCAGCATCAAGAATGCCGCCCTGCCGTTGGCGAATATTCCACCACAGCAAACCTACATTGATAAACGATGCCAATGCCGTTGCCAAAGCAAGTCCTACGTAACCCAAAGGCTTAATCAACAACAATGCCAAGATAATATTCGCCACAACGCTCATGGCAGCAAAACGCATAGGGGCTTTGGCATCTTTTTGTGCATAACAAGCTGTGGACAACACCCTTGCCCAACAAAAAGCTATCAGACCAACGCCATAAGCTTGCAGCGCATGGGCTGTT
>JALUXZ010000196.1 GCA_027018935.1 Mariprofundaceae bacterium | reverse complement strand
TGTGCTTTTCACCCCTAGCTTCGTTGAATAAAATGGGCAATAGCGGTGCTATTACTCATTCTATTACGCCTTGCTATGAGCAAAAATCAACATCGCTTGGCTCGCACGAGGTTTTTCGAGGTGCCCTATAGTGAATCATGAATTGAATTACCGCACGTCATTCCCGTGAAGACGGGAATCCATCGTCTTTCTAATTTAAATATCACATGGATGCCCGACAAAAGAACTCGGGCATGACGGTAACTCTAAACATGAATGACTATAGGTAGGACTCATTGGTTGCCATTTTTACAATATCTTGAGCAACATTCGTTGTAGAGATATTTTCACCTGCACTGTTTTGAGAAGCAAGACGAGCCTCTGGGCTAATGGTGATTTTATCTGTTGTTTGAACTACGCGACTGGCTTGAAAGTCGTTTGTTTGAGAATTGGCAATATTGTTTGCTGATACTTGTTGCTTTGTAACTATTCAGCATCATTATAAATTGGTTCGTATCTGTTCAGATTGCCTCTGATTTATTCGAGACTACCAACAGTAGGTGCTTTTAGGTAAGGCGGAAAAGCGCAACTTACTGCTGTAAGTGAGTGTTTTCTAACGCTGGTATCGGGCGAGTCGGTGGTGAGGTGAATGGTTACGCTGATGTTTGAGAAAGTCACCCCTCATCCCAACCTTCTCCCCTGAATGGGAGAAGGTGCTTGGAAGCATGCTGAATAGTTACCGTTGCTTTAATACTTGCATCAACGTTCATAACGTACTCCTGATCAGATAAACATCCATCAGGGTATATATCGGCAGCAGAAATCGAATCTTTAATGGCTAACAAATATTTCTTATGTTGTTACAGTTGCTGCCAGTGATTTTCCTTGCAGTAATAATGGATGGAGTGATAAATAAAAAAGTGTGTGATGTGTATGAACCTCTCTTATAAATCGAATGTTTTATTATTACTGTATGCCCTATCGGGTGTAACGGCACTTGCCTATGAAGTGCTCTGGACGCGCATGTTATCTTTATTATTTGGCATTAGTATTTTGGGTGTTGTGGTTACAGTTGCTGCCTTTATGCTGGGTTTGGGACTAGGAAGTTTTCTAGGCAACCGTTGGCAAAGCTCATTTAAAAACACACTGCGCACATTGGCGGGCATTGAGTTATGCGTTGCTTTATATGCGTTATCCTTACCTATGATAATGCATGGTTTACAGGATTTATGGTTATCGGTAGATAGCATGCAGACATGGCAGCTTTGGCAGGTATTTTCGGCATTATTGGTATTAAGTTTGCCTGCAATGGCATTGGGTTTTGCTTTTCCTTGGATGTTGCGAATTGGCAAAGCTTGGAAGCTTTCTTTGGGCAAACTTTACGGCGTAAACACTTTGGGCGGCGCATTGGGCGCATTATTGCCGTTACTATTATTGCCTTGGTTGGGTTGGGTCTCAGCATTACAGTGTGTAGCTGGCTTGGGCGTATTGATTGCGGTGATGTTATTTTGGCTTTCGATGTTTGCAATGGGAGCCGAAGAAGATAAAAAAAATGGTATGCGTGAACATGCCACATTACCGAATATTTCATACTTGTTGGCATATGCGGGTATGGGTGCGGGCGCATTGATGTTAGAAATCGCTTGGACACGTGCTTATGGCATGATTTTATTGCGTACCGAATATGTATTGGCAGTCATTCTAAGTGTTTTTCTTATTGGTATTGGTTTTGGCAGCTTATTCGCAAAGCATTTACCACGCAAAAAAGCTTTAACATGGTTGCCAGCAAGTGTTGCGCTTATGGCAGTAATCGGTTTGTATGCTTTTCCTTATGTGAACGATTTGGGGCATAATATTGTGTTTCATAGCCTTGTCTCTTCACTCATATTTCAAGGCTTGTTGATTGCGGTCTGTACTTTACCAGTCACCTTGGTAATGGGTGCATGGTTGCCATTGATTGCCAACCATGATGATGGTGCGAGTCTGTATGCTGCCAATAGTATCGGAGCATGTGTCGGAGCTTTGCTGGCAGGGTTTGTATTGATTCCATGGCTTGGAACGGCAGCGACATGGCTATTGGCGGCAGCTTTAATGATGTTGTGTGCGTATTATTGGTTAGATGCAAATAAACGAATCATATATATCGGTGTGTCGTGTGTGGTTTTTGTTGGTTTGGTATTGCCTGTCCAGCAATTGCCTAGCGCATCACGTTTATTGGCATATGAATTGCCAAATGCTAAAGATTTGTACCAGCGCGAAGATGCGGTTTCGATAACGCATGTGCTAGAAAAATCAGATGGTCAGCGTGTATTATTGGCGGATTTGCAGCGCATGGATGCATCCAGTGATCCAACCTCGGTACAAGTGCAACGCAATCAAGCACGCTTACCATTATTTTTGCATGGCTCTGCCAAAGAGGTGCTTTTTCTTGGTTTGGGCACAGGTATTACAGCATCGGGTGCATTGGCATGGTCTGATGCTCACTTGCATGCTGTTGAACTATCTGTTGGTGCGATTAAAGCTGCTAAAACATATTTCAAGCAAGTAAATGATGGCATGATTGAAAAAATGGATGTGCAGCATGATGATGCACGACGTTTTTTGATGCGCACAGATACGCATTATGATGTGATGATTGGCGATTTGTTTCACCCTGATCAAATTGGACGTGGAGCATTGCTTTCCGTAGAACAATTTGCTCGTGCCAAAGCCCATTTGCATGATGATGGGCTGTTTGTGCAATGGCTGGCATTTAATCAGTTTGATATACCATCATTGCAGGTGGTATTGCGCAGTTTTGCGAAAGTATTCCCAAACAATGCCTTGTTTGTCGATGGTTATCGCATGGGTTTGGTGGGTTTTAAATCCACAGAACAACATCGGACGGCGGATTTCTTACGCATTGCCGCGCCAGCAATAGATGCATGGGGCGGTGAAGGAGCGTGGACATGGCTGGGTCGTTACTGGGGTAATATCTCCGATGTATTGCGTGAAGCCAAACATGGAAAAGTACAGGGTGAATGGGCACCTGTGATTGAATATGCGCTGCCTAATATGCGTTATGCCGATGCAGTATTACCTGGTGTGCTGTCTTGGTTGATGCAGCACCGTGTCTCATTGAAGAAGGGGGCAAAAGTTTGGTCAGTGCAAGAGAAGGATAAACAATCATTCAAACGTGCATGGGCTGCAACATCACTTACGCAGCGAGCACAATTACTTGCCTTGCAAGGCAAACCCGAATCAGGGCGTTTGTTGGCTTTGGCATATCAGGCAAATAAATATGATCGCTGGGCAGGTTTTGGGCTTGCAGATGCAATGTTTGCCAGTTTGTCGCAAGGTTTACCCGCTGGCATGAGCCAACAACAAGCATTGCAAAAGGTTTTAGCGATTCGCCCTGATCATGAGGGTGCATTGAAGGCGATGATGCGCTTGGCTAGCGAACAACATGATGATAAAATATTCCAGCAATTCAAAGATAAACTGTATCAGCTTAGTCCATATGTTAGGATGCCGAAATGAACGCTCAACAACAACTTCGTCAAATTCCTATCCAACAAGAGCATGTACCTGGTGCGCAATCAGTGCGCTCTTGGCGACGTTTCTCGCAATATTTTGTGATGCTGCTTTTGGTGGTAATTCCTGTATCAGGGTTGTTTCGTATTGATCCGATGGCAGGGGCTTTTCATATGTTGGACTATCAGGTTTGGTTTGCTGATATGTCGATTATTATGGGTTTCTGGATTATGGCGGCAACACTTTTAATTTTCATGTACTCATGGGCTGGCTCGGTATTTTGTGGCTGGATTTGTCCACAAAACACCTTATCTGAATGGGCAAACTGGATGACTTCCAAGATGCTGGGTCGCCGTGCTTTGATGATGGATATTACGGGTCAGAAGATGAAAGTCGCGGCACGTAAAAACCGATGGTTGAATAAAGTGGTATTGGCATTTTCTTTTTTAGCGGTTGCTATGTTATTTGCGATTATTCCACTGTTGTATTTCTTTTCTCCTACAGTGATTTGGTCATTTTTAACCCTACAGCCTTTACCTGAAGCGCAAGGTTTGTTGTGGATTTACAGTGTGTGCATTTTGGTGGTCTTGATTGATGTAGCAGTGATGCGGCATTTGGTGTGTAAATATATGTGTGTGTACCGTATTTGGCAGCATTCGTTTAAAACACGGGAAACATTACATATTGCCTATGATGAAAGCCGTTCGGATCATTGTACGAACTGTACATATTGTGAAGATAGTTGTTTTTTGGATATTGACCCGCGTCAGACTGTGGTATTTGATAGCTGTATCAATTGCGGTGATTGTGTAGCTGCTTGTGACACATTACATAGCAAGAGTAAAAAAATGCAAGGGCCTGGTCTGTTAAGTTTTGCATTTGGACAATCAAAGCCAGGGCGTAATGGTTTAACATCACTTTTATCACGCACACGTGCAGCCATGGTGGGTGCTATAATTGGCGGATTGTGGTTTAGCGTGGGTATTATAAACTATCAGCCTTATGTTTTAGTAGCGGACAAAGCGGAATTATTGCAAGGCATGACATCCAATGATTACCGCATTAATATTTCTAACAAGCGTTATCGTCCTGCGGATATGGAGTTAAATATAGAAGGTTTGGATACATCTGATTATAGCTTGGAATCCAATCATGTTCATTGGGAAACTGCAGGACGAAAAGATGTCATTATGCATATATCGCCCAATTTAAAGCAAGGCATCCATCGTTTTACAGTGCATGCCAAAACAAGTGATGGTTGGCATGATGATTTTACCGTGTATCACTATGCACAAAGTGCGAAGCAGCAAGGGAGCTGATATGAAACAGGAAGATGAAGGAAATGAAGGCTTGCCTAAAAAGATAACCAAGCAGGGCATGACGGACGAAGAAATTATTGCCAGTGGTGTTGGTTTGGAATCAAGTGAGCGTGTTCCTAAATGGTTTTGGGCCATTATTGTGGTGGTTGTACTGGTTGCTTTTGGTCTGAGTATGCCTTTTTGGGGAGATCGTGTGGATAGCCCTCGTCCATGGTTTACTTGGGGTCATGTTGCTGCATTGGCTTATATTTCAATATTTGGTGGTTTTGTTTATTTTATGACTATCATGTATGGCAATGATGGTGGTGAAGCTGAAGATCAGGAAGAGTTTGATGGTTTGAGTGGGCATGATAAATCATCGGATGATGGTGATGATAAAAAATAACTTTTTAATCTGTTTGGGCGCAGTATTGCTATTTTCAGCATGTGATTCTGAATCCAACCATGTGTTGATGGCATATCCCGAACAAGAATCTGCTGCTTTTCAAGAGTTTACGCGTCAATGTTCAAGTTGTCACCGCCCACCCATGCCAGATGTTCATATCGCAAAGGATTGGCAAGCTGTTGTTGCGCGCATGCAGCAGCATAAAGAACAACGTGGTTTGGTGGTAATGAGTGATGCTGAACAGCAACAAATATTGACCTATTTGCAAGCCCATGCCAAAAAGGAAGTGATAGAATGAAGTTACGATTATTTGTAGTATTGGTAAGCTTGCTTGCAGCTTGTTCGTCCCCCAATGTATGGACACCTGAAGCACAGCAATGGGGGCAATTTAATATTCATATTGAAACACGTCCTGATGTCATACGGCAAGGGATGAATGAATTTATGGTGATTGTAAATAGAAAGGGGAAAACTTATATCCCTGATTTATTGGTAAAAATTCGTACGTCAAGCTCACAATGGACACAGGCTATGCCCGATGGTGCTTTGGGTATTTATAGGCGAGCATTGCTGGTTAATGATATGAAGCATGATCAACTTTATGTGCGTTTGAGCTACCACGGTAAAGAAGGAGCCTTAACTTTTGATTTGTTTCCTGAGAATACTGCTAGTCAGTAACCTTTTATTTCTTGGTACAGCAAAGGCAGTAGAAGTTGATATAAAGCGCGGCGAAGTCGTGGCTGCTGTTCGTTGCGGGCCATGCCATCATTTGTATTCAAATCATATCAAGGTTGGTCCTAGCTTGGTCAATATTTATGGGAAGAAACCAAGTATTAGTGGGGTGCCTTTTGCTATTTGGGATGATGATGCACTGCATACATGGCTTATCAATCCGAGGTTAGTTAAAGGTAATACACGCATGGTTCTTCCGGCTATGTCAGAGCGTGATCGCAATGATATTATTGCTTGGTTAAAAGCGAATGCGGTAATGCAATAAGCGTAATTTATTTTATTGCTGAGATAGTCACTTGTTAAATAGCAGTATGTTTTTCCGATGACAAGAGTTTTAACTCAACTGCAGTTGCACCTTAAGTCCAGCGAGCAATGAAGCTTGTGATTGGTGATGCGTTTTTTGAGGTGTCCTATTGTCTTATGAAATATGGCATGACTGTAAGTCCAAACCCTACGGATACCATGGCATATATGTTTGTAATAAAATATGGAAAAATAAAAAGACCAATACCAGCTAAAAGTGGGATAATAGCATGTTGTTTTTTTCCATAGGAAAAGTAGCCGATACCGATGCTGCCAAAAACAACACTCCAGATTAGTTGTGTGCCCCCATCCATGCGAGGCTTACTTTTTGGAAGCTGCTTTTTTTAAACGGGCTTCAAGCTTTTTACTTTTGACCCAGCGGCGCATCAGCAGCACACGTTTGCCGCCACGCTTTTCTTCGCAGATAGGACAGGTAAGGTAGCTTAGATACAATTCTTTTGGCATGAGTCCATCATCGAGGATTTCAGATTGCATTTTGCGAATAGCTGTACGCATTTCCGTGACATCACCATGAAAAAGATGGACACGCAGGTGAAATGGGTGGGGAAGTGTCATTAAATTACGTGCTGGCGATTTTTCTTCCACAAGAGGGCAGAGCATTTGCCCTCGCAAGGCACCTGTACGGGTTAAATTAAAACCAGGCCATTTTTCATGTAATTCAAGTCGTTCAATATCATCCTTTTGTTTGAGAAGATAGGCTTCATAACCAATGGGCATATGCATAAACATGGGTATTTTCAGGCTGTGAGTGAGTTGCCCTCCCAAATCAATATCACCATGTTTCCAGTCAGGATAATGAGATGGGCAGCCACACTCTAAGCGTTCATTGCTTTGTTGATCAGTCATTTTATGTTTTTTTGTAAATGCCTTTTAATGATAATAGTACATTTGCAAGGTATATCCAGAAGCCAATGGCAAGGCCTGTGGCTGCAATGGAAATGATAGGGCCATAGAAACGATGGATGGCAGGAATTTCTTCTGGGCGAGTGAGCCAAAGTTGACCTTCCCAAATGCCAAAAATCATTAATGATGTATAAAATATAGCAACACCTATAGCAGTCCACCAAAAAGAATGCTCTGCCATACGTTGAGAGTAGAGAGGTTTGCCCGTAATTTTAGGAATCAAATAATAGGTGATTGCCATGCCTAAAATGGTGACACCACCGACGAGGTTGATATGGGCATGTGCCAAGGGGTCAATCATATGACCTGGCCCGCCATAAGGGCTGCCGATTGAATCTAGCCAAGCACGAATGCCAGGGATTACTTGCAGTACGCCATGTACGGTACCGACAAAAAAGGAAATTACGGATGTGATAAGAAACTTGGCTAAGTAGCGATTCTCGTTCTCAGGTGTAGTATTTGTTTCTGGTAGTAGTTCGGTGATATGTTCAGACATAAGCGAAGCGTAGCGTTTTTAGGGTGAGGCGCAAACAAAGATAACGAATTGTTGATTGTTCGGTTAGGGTTTGCAGATGGTAACAAGTGTTTTATTGGTTCTGATGAGTTTCGTTCTATTAGCGGCAGCATGGTTCTGGCGCAAGCAACGACGTTTTCATATTGTGGCAATGTCTTGTCTGATGGTGTTTGACTTGTTTTTTCCTGTCTATTTGTATTTGACCCATGATTGGTGGAAACGTCTTATTGTGGATGGTGAAATTTTTTCATTTCTACTATGGAGCCACTTTATTTTTATCATGGTGTTGTTTGCTTTGTATGCGTTGCAGGTCATGGCAGGGCGAGCGATGCTAAGGAATGCCACTGATTCGGAAGATTATAAGCGTACGCGAGAAGAGCATCGTAAACAATTTATAGGTATTGTTATTGTACGTTTGCTGGTGTTGGCATCGGGCGCATTATTGATTGTTCCTAAAGGGGTGGGGTGATGATGGCAGAGGAAATGCAAGTAAAAGTGAATGATAATGATAATGAGATGTGGATGCGCCACCTCAAACGTTATGCAATCGTTATGTGTGTTGGTATAGCAATGCTTGCCTATATTTTTCCACAGCTACATGCGGGTATATCAAAGCTTATGTTGGTAGAGGTATTATTGGGTGGTGTTTTTGTGTTTGGTGGTGGTTTTGGTATTGCTGTATCATTATTTTTTCACCTTTGGCATAAAAAAGACAAGTAGATCCTACTCAGAAGCAAAGAAGGGCACCCAAGCAATTTGCTTGTTGCCTCCACTTACAGGTTTAAAAAGGGCGCGTGTTACTGCGCTCAACCTTTTGAAACCTGACATTTCGCACATATTGAATAAGGGGGGAAGCATGCTAACTCATATGCTTTCCTCTGCGTCCCTGCGCTAAAAAACAACTTTCTGTGGAAGCTTTACTTGCGCTTGCTGCCTTGGTATTGGGTGATCTTGAATCGTATATCCACTTATTTAGATTTCACTCAGAAACTAAGAAACGTATATATTTCAACAAAAATAATCGCTATGCATTCCATTGAATGCAAACTTATAGAGGTGAAAGAGGCTAAAACCTTACAGCAAATGCCTCATTCTTTCTTGCATGCCCAAGAAAGAACCATAAATCTGCAGGACAGCGGATTTAGACGCACTTTAGTGCGGGCTTGCCCCGAGAGCCACGGATGGCTCGAGTCAAAGAAGGGCACCCTAGCAATCTGCTTGTTTCCTTCACTTACATGTTTCAAAAGGGCGCGTGTTACTGCGCTCAACCTTTTGAAACATGACGTTTCGGCGCATCTTGAACAGGGATTGTTGCCTTCACATGCACCTCTCTCTGTGTCCTTTGGTGGAAAAAATGTAATAAACGACTTTCTAACCGACATTCCGCACCTCTTCTTCTTAGGTTTTCTATTTAAAAAACACCTGAAATTAACCCGTTAAAAAGCTTCTAACCTATTGATATTTATGGTATAATAATTACTTCTAAGGAGGCTATAAATGG
>JALUXZ010000195.1 GCA_027018935.1 Mariprofundaceae bacterium | reverse complement strand
CATGATTGAAGGCTAATTTATACTGCAAATATCCAGAATATACTCAGTTGAGTTTAACCTAATATTGTCAAAATAACCTTTTTTTGTATCCAGTGACTGCTCATGATTTTAATGCGATTGCCCTGGCCTTACGTTGGTCTGATATTGACTGGGGAAATTCTGTTGTTCGGATCACAAAATCATTCACTTGTGGAGAGGAAACATCCACCAAAACGCGCGGCAGTGTCCGTGATGTAGTACTTTCTCCACCTGCTTTTAAGGCTTTGGAACTACAAAAGCCTTATACTTTTGAATTTACCCAGCATATTTTTCATAACCCAATCAACAATAAACCTTGGCTTAGTGATAAGGCGATCAGGGAAAGTTTTTGGATTCCTGCACTTGAAAAAGCTGGTGTAGATTATCGAAATCCCTATCAAACACGGCACACTTATGCCTCTACAATGCTTAGCGTTGGCGAATATCCTATTTGGATTTCGTTACAGATGGGGCATACAAATACGAACATGCTTTTCAGCGTTATGCGCGCTGGATACCTGACAGGTTCCCTAATGCTGGTGATAAAATTCGTGATTTTTGGTCACAAGATGGTCACGCTTAGATGTTAAATAAGAAAATGCCCCTGAAAAATCAGGGGCTTAAACTGGCGGAAGGGGTGGGATTTGAACCCACGGTAGGTTTCCCTACGCCGGTTTTCAAGACCGGTACATTCGGCCGCTCTGTCACCCTTCCGTATATACATTTAGCAGCAACTTTTACTACATTACTGCGTAATGGTCACCTCGTCACACCAGCAACGCGGCGAACCATAACAGCAAGCTTTCACATGGCAATAGTTACGAGTAGCAATCGCCATCATGACTAATAATTTAGCCTGTTAAAGTATGCCTATCTTAGGCAAGTCACCCACCAATGGTGACACATAATCAAGCCAAGCCTGTGTCACATCATTACCTGCCTCATTGATATATTCAGCTTTTAACTCCGTTGCTTCACGTGCCACAGTGGCTAAAGGTGTGATAAAACATTCGCTCTTGTACGGAACGCTTGAAAGCCTACGAATCGCCACAGAGCCAGCTTCTGCATTCGCCACAGCATGCTTTACACCAAAATCACCCACCATGCGTGCTTCTTGTGCATCCACATCGGACACAACACTCGGAAAACTACGCTGCAAATAGCCAAAGGTATCAGCACGCACACGTATGGTTTCATCACCATAGGCTTCTTTTACTTTTCCAGAGAGAAAATCCCCCAAAGCTCCAGTACCTGACAATTGTAGGTTACCATGCGAATCACGCTCACCACTGGTCATTACAGGTTGACCTTCCGCATCGGTAATACCTTCGGAAACAGCCACCACACAGCGACCATATTTTTTCATAACTGTTTTTACATCCGACTGAAATTTAGCAACATCAAATGTCTTTTCTGGCACATAAATCAAGTGAGGTCCTTGACCTTCAGACTGACGTGCCAAAGCAGAAGCGGCTGTTAAAAACCCAGCATCGCGCCCCATCACCACATTAATCTTCACTCCCGCCAACGCTGCATTATCTCTATCATCACCCATAAATGCCAAAGCAACAAAACGTGCAGCTGATGCAAAGCCTGGGCAGTGATCGGTTACTCTTAAATCATTATCAATGGTTTTAGGAATATGCACGGTGCAAAAATCATAATTTTCTTCTTTTGCCATCTCAGCAATAATATGTGCCGTTTCTGCCGAATCATTACCACCAATATAAAAGAAATAACGCACATCGTGTTTTTTAAACACTTCAAAAACTTTCTCACACTCAGCTTTACCAGGCTTTAAACGCACAGAACCCAAAGCCGCCGCAGGCGTATTCGCTACATCTTCAAGCTGCTCCAATGATTGCGTTGTTAAATCAATAAAGTCTTCATTCATAATGCCTGCAAGCCCGTGGTGAGCTCCCAATATACCTGTAATCGCATCTTGTTGGCGCGCCGCCAAAATCGCTCCTACCAATGACTGATTGATAACTGCAGTCGGACCACCTGACTGCCCGATAACCATTTTTCCCTTGAGCATAATCCTTCTCCTTATTAGTGTATAGACAACAAACGATTAAAATACATAGAACTTTTCCGCAGTATAACAGTAGGAGCATACATTTGGCACCCGATATTCAGAAAGTCATCCACATCGCCCAAACTGCAGGTAAAAACATTCTATTACCAGGCTTCAAACAACAAGCAAAAGCATCCATCAAAAATGATGGCTCCGTGGTTACAGAAACCGATTTTAAATGCCAAGATTTTTTGCAACACGAACTCTCTAAACTTGCGCCAAGCATCGCTTTTCTAGGTGAAGAAATGACCCAAGATGAGCAGTTGAACTGCTTGCAATCCAATGCGAGATTCTGGTGCGTTGATCCCTTGGATGGAACAAGCAACTTTGCCACCCCTATTCCTCTCTTTGCTATATCTATTGCATTGATTGATCAGGGCAAACCTATACTGGCTTGCATTCACGACCCTATTCGCCAAGAAACATTTACTGCCGTTCGCGGACAGGGCTTTCAACTTAATCGACAAGCCATTCAGAGCAAGCCCATCGAACAACTCACGCAAGCTGTTGGATTTGTCGATTTTAAACGCCTTGATACACAAACAGCCACGCGCTTTGCCACACAAAAGCTTTACCGAAGTCAGCGCAATATCGGTAGTTGCGCACTCGAATGGGCATGGCTGGCTGCTGGGCGAGGTCAATTTATTATTCATGGCAGTGAAAAGCTATGGGATTACGCCGCAGGCTGCCTGCTCGCCGAAGAAGCTGGATGTGCAGTAAGTGATTTCAATAACACTCACCCTTTTAAATATGCACAACTAAATAGTTCTATTGCTGCTGCACCTAAAGGCATTCACAAGCAGTTGCTATCAACACTTATGTAATAATCTAATTTCACGAAATCCATATCACTGGTCGCTTTTTCAGGGAAATTCCGCTAGCGTGCCGCCGCATTAGTTGTTTTTCTTAAAAAAAAATGGGAGGGAAACCAATGAACACAGTTGCAGATCTTAAAATTGATCTAGTAGAAGTTTGTGAAGCTGCGGCGCGTGCCTGTGCACCGTTTGTAGGCTCTGGACAAAAGGATGAAGGTGATGGGCTGGCTGTTGATGCTATGCGCACTCGCATTAATCAAGTTAAAATGAAGGGTGTGATTGTTATTGGTGAAGGTGCGAAAGATGAAGCCCCTGCCCTTTATGATGATGAAGAAGTTGGTGATGGTCGCGGCATTGGTGTTGATATTGCAGTGGATCCTATTGAAGGAACAAATTTATTTGCCCGTGATGCGGCTGGCTCCATTGTAACATTGGCTGCAGCTCCTGCTGGCACGATGTATCGCCCTGGCTCATGTTTCTACATGGAAAAACAGGTTTATCCAAAAGCGGCACGCGGAAAAATTGATCCAACCGCATCGGTTGAAGTTCGTTTGAATCAACTCGCAAAAGCTTTAAAAAAAGACATCACTGAAATCACTGTGTTCGTATTAGATAAGCCACGTCATGCGCAACTATTGAAAGAAATTTATGCTTGCGGTGCAAAAGTTCGTTTGGCAACAGATGGCGATGTAAATGGCGCAATTCAGGCTGTGTTAAACATGGGTTCTGATGCTTTGTTTGGCATCGGCGGAACACCTGAAGGTATCGTGACTGCATGTGCTGCACGCGCAATGGGTGCAGAAATGTTCGGTCGCATGGCTCCGCAAAAAGACTTTGAAATTGAATTATGCAAAAAAGAAGGCATTGACACAGAACGTTATTTAACACGTGATGAGTTAGTTACTTCAGATGACTGCATGTTTATCGCAACAGGTTTGACCAGTGGCGAGTATGTAGATCACGTAAAAGTCGGCACGGATGTTGATGGCAAATATATGACCACCGACACCGTCGTCCTTTCTGGCTCTGTGGGCAACATCCGCCGCGTCCAAACCACGCTTCACGTTTAATAGTTTTATATAAAGTTTAATTTTTAATTAAAATCAAGGGGTAATAACAAATGAGTAATCGTAGACATTTGGCTAACGCCGTTCGCGCTTTAGCTATGGATTCAGTACAAAAGGCAAACTCTGGTCATCCAGGCGCACCAATGGGCATGGCGGACATCGCTGAAGTTCTTTGGAATGATTATATGAAGCATAACCCGACCAACCCACAATGGGCTGATCGTGACCGTTTCATTCTTTCCAATGGTCATGGCTCTATGCTTATCTATTCTTTATTGCACCTAACTGGTTACGACTTAGGCATTGAAGATTTGAAACAGTTCCGTCAATTGCATTCACGCACACCTGGTCACCCAGAGTATGGTTATGCACCAGGCGTTGAAACAACCACTGGCCCATTGGGTCAAGGTATTACTAACGGCGTTGGCATGGCATTGGCTGAAAAGACTTTGGCTGCACAGTTTAACAAAGAAGGGCACAACATCGTTGACCACAACACCTATGTATTCTTGGGTGATGGTTGTTTGATGGAAGGCATTTCTCACGAAGCATGTTCTTTGGCTGGGACTTTGGGCTTGGGCAAGTTGATTGCATTCTGGGATGACAACGGCATTTCTATTGATGGTGAAGTTGAAGGCTGGTTCACTGATGATACACCGGCTCGTTTTGAAGCTTACGGCTGGCAAGTGATTCGCAACGTTGATGGTCACAGTGCTGATGAAATCAAGGCTGCGATTGAAACTGCAAAAGCTGAAACTGGCAAACCAACCATGGTTTGCTGTAAAACAGTGATTGGTTTCGGTTCGCCAAACAAAGCTGGCTCACATGATTGTCATGGTGCTGCTTTGGGTGATGAAGAAATCGCATTGGTTCGCAAAGAGCTTAACTGGGAATCTGCTCCATTTGAAATTCCTGCTGATGTTTATGCCGGTTGGGACAACAAAGAAGCTGGTGCTGCTGCTGAATCTGATTGGGATGCACGCTTTGAAGCTTATGCTGCTGCATACCCAACTGAAGCTGCTGAATTGAAACGCCGCCTTGCTGGTGAATTGTCTGCAGATTGGGAAGCCGGTGTTGATGCCTTTATTGCTGAAGTTGATGCCAAGGGTGAAAGCATTGCTTCACGTCAAGCATCTCAAAAAACAATTGCTGCTTTGGCAAAATTAACACCTGAATTCTTGGGCGGCTCTGCTGATTTAGCAGGCTCAAACCTAACATTGTGGCCTGATGCAAAACCTGTTTGTGAGCATGATGATGGTAACTATGTAAACTATGGTGTGCGTGAATTTGGTATGGCTGCAATGATCAATGGTATTTCATTGCATGGCGGCTTTGTACCTTACGGCGCGACATTCTTGATGTTCTCTGAATATGCACGTAATGCATTGCGCATGGCAGCATTGATGAAAGTTCGTCATATCGAAGTATTCACCCATGATTCGATTGGTCTTGGTGAAGATGGCCCTACCCATCAGCCTGTTGAGCAAACTGCAACACTGCGCATGATTCCAAATATGGATGTATGGCGTCCATGTGATGCGGTTGAATCTGCTGTATCTTGGAAGGCTGCTATTCAAAACATGACTGGACCAACCTCGTTGATCTATTCTCGCCAAGGTTTGCCACATCAAACACGTACAGCTGATCAAATTAAATTGATCGAAAAAGGTGGTTATATCCTTAAAGATTGTGAAGGCACTCCTGATGCCATCATTATCGGCACAGGTTCTGAAGTTTCTTTGGCGATGGAAGCGGCTGCTGCCATCACTGATAAGAAAGTTCGCGTGGTTTCTATGCCATCAACCAACACCTTCGATAAACAAGATGCAGCATACAAAGAATCTGTATTGCCAGCGTCTGTGACTGCACGTGTTGCAGTTGAAGCGGGTGTAACTGGTTTCTGGGCGAAATATATCGGCTTGAATGGTAAAGCTGTTGGTATCGATACATTTGGTGAGTCTGCGCCAATCAAAGACTTGTACAAATTGTTCGGCATCACCACGGAAGCCGTTGTTGCAGCCGTAAACGAAGTTTCAAAATAATTAACAAATTAAAAAGGGAGAGTAACTATGACAGTAAAAGTCGGTATTAATGGTTTTGGTCGTATTGGCCGCATGGCGTTCCGCGCTATTGCTAAAGAATTTAAAGATATGGAAGTTGTAGCAATCAATGATTTGCTTGAGCCAGACTATCAAGCATACATGTTGAAATATGACTCCGTTCACGGTCGTTTTGACGGTGATGTTTCTGTTGATGGCGGTAATTTGGTTGTAGATGGTAAAACCATCCGTATTACAGCTGAGCGTAACCCAGCAGATTTGAAATGGGATGAAGTTGGCGTTGATGTTGTATTGGAATGTACAGGGTTCTTCTTAACCAAAGAAACTTGCCAAGCACATATCGATGCAGGTGCGAAAAAAGTTCTTCAATCTGCACCTTCGAAAGATGATACCCCAATGTTTGTTTATGGTGTAAACCATGAAGAATATGCTGGACAAGCGATTGTTTCTGCAGCTTCTTGCACAACCAATGGCTTGGCTCCAGTTGCTAAAGTGTTGAATGACAACTTCGGTATCAAACGTGGTTTGATGACCACTGTTCATGCTGCAACTGCAACACAGAAAACTGTGGATGGTCCATCCAACAAAGATTGGCGCGGTGGTCGTGGTATTTTGGAAAACATCATTCCATCATCCACTGGTGCTGCTAAGGCTGTAGGTAAAGTTATTCCATCATTGAATGGTAAACTTACAGGCATGGCATTCCGCGTACCTACTTCTGATGTATCAGTTGTGGATTTAACTGTTGAATTGGAAAAAGGCACGTCATACGACAACATTGTTGCCGCTATGAAAGAAGCTTCTGAAGGTTCTATGAAGGGTGTTCTAGGTTTCACGGATGAAAAAGTTGTTTCTACTGATTTCCGTGGTGATTCTCACCCATCAATCTTTGATGCCACTGCTGGTATCGCCATTGATGACACATTTGTCAAAATCGTTGCTTTTTATGACAACGAGTATGGTTATACTGCCAATATGTTACGCGTATTGCGTCACATCGCATAAAACTAGAAAACGTTGGGAGTTGCTTAGGCAGCTCCCACATTTTTCATTATTTTCTTGTATGAGAAAATAGCGAAAAGCGTATAAATATAAAAAATAAAGGAGAGTAATAAATGTCTGTAATTAAAATGACTGACCTTGATTTAGCTGGTAAACGTGTATTGATTCGTCAGGATTTAAATGTACCCATCGCTGATGGTAAAGTAAGTTCTGACAAACGCATCCGTGCATCATTGCCAACCATCGAGCATTGTGTAAAAGCTGGTGCAAAAGTAATGGTCATGTCCCATTTGGGTCGCCCTACAGAAGGCTCTCCTGAAGCAGAATTCTCACTAGCTCCTGTAGCTAGCCACATGTCTTCTCTTTTGGGTCAAGATGTGCGTTTGGTGAGTGATTATTTAGGTGCTAATGTTGAAGTGGCAAACGGCGAAGTTGTATTGCTTGAAAATGTGCGTTTCAATGTTGGTGAAAAGAAAAATGAAGAAGCACTATCCAAACAGTACGCCGCATTGTGTGATGTGTATGTGATGGATGCATTTGGTACAGCGCATCGTGCACAAGCATCAACACATGGTGCTGGTACATTTGCGCCTGTTGCATGTGCAGGTCCTTTGCTGGCTGGTGAATTAGAAGCATTGGGCAAAGCTTTGGACAATCCAGCGCGTCCTATGGTTGCGATTGTTGGTGGTTCTAAAGTTTCGACTAAACTGACTGTGCTTGAATCACTTTCTACGATTGTGGATCAATTGGTTGTGGGTGGTGGTATTGCCAATACATTCATCGCAGCAGCTGGTTTGCCTGTTGGCAAATCACTGTATGAAGCAGATTTGGTTGAGACTTGCAAAAAACTTACAGCAAATGCAGAAGCCAAAGGCGGCAGTATTCCTGTTCCTTCTGATATTGTTTGTGCCAAAGAATTCTCCCCGACTGCTGAAGCGACACTTAAGCCTGCAGATGCATGCCTTGATGATGACATGATTTTTGACATTGGTCCTGATTCAGCAGCTGAATTAGCTGAAATCATCAAAAATGCAGGTACAATTGTTTGGAATGGTCCTGTTGGCGTATTTGAATTCGATCAATTCGGTGAAGGCACCAAGGCTATTTCTTTGGCAATCGCTGAATCTTCTGCATTTTCTATTGCAGGTGGCGGCGATACATTGGCGGCTGTGGATAAATATAATATTTCAGACAAAGTATCTTACATTTCAACGGGTGGCGGTGCTTTCCTTGAATTCTTGGAAGGTAAAAAATTGCCTGCAGTGGCAATGTTAGAGGAGCGCGCAGCTAAGTGAGTAAACAAATTCGTAGAACAAAAATTGTAGCAACATTAGGTCCTGCATCCGAATCACCAGAGATGTTAGAAAAAATGATTGCCGCAGGTGTGAATGTCGTCCGTTTAAATTTTTCGCACGGCACACCTGAAGATCATCAAATGCGTGCAGATAATGTGCGTGCCGCAGCGGCCAAACTTGGTGTTGTTGTAGGCATTCTTGCTGATATGCAAGGTCCTAAGATTCGTTGCGGTAAGTTTAAAACGGGCAAAACCATGCTTACAATCGGTCAAAAGTTCATTCTTGATGCCGATATGCCATTGGATGATGGTGATGATGAGCGTGTAGGTCTTACTTATAAAGAGCTTGTTGGTGATGTTGAACCAGGCGCACGTTTATTGCTTAATGATGGTCTATTGGTCATGGATGTTGATGATGTCATTGGTCAAGCTATTCATTGTACCGTTGTCGTTGGCGGCGTGTTATCCAACAACAAGGGAATTAACCGTGCAGGTGGTGGTTTATCTGCTGATGCACTGACCGACAAAGATAAAGAAGATATTAAGACCGCTTGTGCCATTGGTGTGGATTATATCGCTATTTCTTTCCCACGTGATGGTAAAGATATGGAATATGCTCGCTCTTTGGTTGAAGCTGAAGGCTCTAAGGCTGGCATGGTCGCAAAAGTTGAACGTGCTGAAGCTGTGCTTGATGACAATCTCAAAGCTATCATGGAAGCATCCGATGCAGTGATGGTTGCGCGTGGTGACTTGGGCGTTGAAGTTGGTGATGCTGCTGTACCGCCTATTCAAAAGAAAATGTTGCGCATGGCACCGAAATACAATTGCCCTGTGATTGTTGCAACACAAATGATGGAATCCATGT
>JALUXZ010000194.1 GCA_027018935.1 Mariprofundaceae bacterium | reverse complement strand
CTCATGCCTTCAAATACTGAAAAATCATTCCATCGAAGAACTGACCCATATGGCAAGCATTGCTCTGCCTGGATTTGATTTGGGTAAGGAGATTAAACCATAAAATACTTGTGTAGACACCTATGCCTTCACACTAATTTCACCCAACTCAAAAATATTCGGATCACTAAAGCCTGAAGGATTCCCGACATTCAAACCTCTGATACTGGCATAGCCTGATTCAAGCTTTAATGTCACATCTTCAACACTTACTTGGGTTTTGGTTGCTTCGGATCCGTAAGTTTGAATAGCATCTTTAACAATTCCATCAAGATTTGACCACACAAAAACCAAACCAGCGGTCACAACAATCAGTAATCCAACTACAGAAATAACAAGCTTTTTCATCTTTTACCCCTTATATCGTGTGAAAGTCAAAATCATTCACAAACAGTCCATCGAATGATAATTGTGCATATGTATGATAAAGTCAACCACCTCGCCAAGTATTTACCCGCATCTATTTGATGCTTCACAAGCCCAATTTATTGTATCATAGGACACCTCGAAAAACCTCGCACGAGTCAAACGACGTTGATTTTCACTCATAGCAAGGCGCAATGAAATGATTGCGGCATGTCCCGAATGTTAATGTCGAATCTTGGGTATAGCATCGCTATTGCCCATTTCATTCAACGCAACTAGGGAGAAAAGCACAAGTTTGGTGAAGTTTCGAGGTTTTTCGAGGTGCCCCATAGATATATGAGGTGCTATGTTGTACGATAAACACATTGGCGATAAAGAACTCAACAGGCATTGGAACAATCTAATATGAAAAGCTTAAATATTGCTATTATCGGCGCTGGACTCACAGGTTTAACTGCTGCCATTCGTGCTGCGGAACTAGGGCATCATGTAGATTTATTTGAGGCGGCACCAGAGCTTGGTGGGCGCACACGTTCATTCTTCCATGCGCCAAGCCAAACATGGATCGACAACGGCCCACATTTACTCATTGGTGTTTATGAACGCACCATTCAACTACTCAAAGAGGTCGCTGCCTTAAAAAATACCGCATGGCAAGACTCCCTAGAACTGCCTCTTTGGGATCATCAGCGCAATCATTTTTCATTAAAAACATCACCATACTTACCTTTCCCACTGGCTTTAATGCGTGCCGTTCAACAGATGCCAGAGCATGGCTTGGCAATGATTCCGAGTATTCTTCGCTTGGCTCTTTCTATGAAAAAATATACCCTGAAAAGTGAGAAAAAATGTACTGTTGCTGAATGGATGCAAACTGCAAATATCCAAAAGCCTCTACAGCGTGATATGATTGAAGTGTTGTGTTTGGGAGCCATGAATGAAGCCATGAATACTGCCAATGCAGCAAGCTTTGCCAATGTATTGCAACAAGCCTTTGCCAACCATCAAACAGCGCGTTTGGGCTGGTTTACAACACCACTTTCACAAGCTTTCATTGAGCCGCTCGCAAAGCGTTGTAAGGTATTGGGCATCCAGATTCACACTTCTTCTCGCATCCAAAGCCTGCAAAATAATCAACAGCATTGTACACTT
>JALUXZ010000193.1 GCA_027018935.1 Mariprofundaceae bacterium | reverse complement strand
GCCATCAAACGTACGCGCCACATCCTTCCAACCCAAATGACCCAATAAACGTTGATCGCCATAGATCAATTGTTGGCGACCCATACGAATACCGAAATCCCCCATATCATACTGCAAGTAGGCTTGAATCAAATCTGCTTGCGTGAAATTTTGTGTACCATTTGCAACAGAGTTATCTTTAATAATCACTGCTTGGGGTTGTAAAAATACACTAAAGCCATGCCCAAAATCGCCTTTGGCTTTAACATACAAGCGAGAATCAAACTCCCAATTCTTCGTATCAACTTTTGCCGAATTGAAATCAAAATTATTGAATGACTGGTAACGCTCCCGCAAATCCGAGCTTACCGTCCATTCAGCAGCATTCGATATGCCTGAAAAGCACAATATTGAAGATAATATCATTATTATTTTTATCATTTTTTAAATTTCCTTTGAGGTTAACACCAAACTACATTGAATGTTCACCTGACCTAAAAGTTTATTTAGAAAGCAAGCGCTTCATTTCAGGCACACATGAACCACAACCTGTACCAGCCATCGTACATGATTTAAGTTTTTCAAGACTATCTGAACCACTTTCAATGGCGGCTTTAAGCTCTAGCTCACCCACATTATTGCACGCACAGATAATCTTGCCCTTGGTATCTTGTTTATCAACGGGACCACCCGGTGCCAACAAATACGGACGCAATTCACCCACATCACGACCTTCAAGCATAAGCTTACGTAGCCACTTAGCCTCATCCATATCACCGCCAACCCAGCGCACTGCGACCAAGTGCCCATCATCCAACCATGCCTTGCGATACATGCCGTGTTTACGATCAGCAAAAGTAAGCGTTTCAAACTCTTTACCTTGCTCAAGCATTTGGTCTAAGCGTTTATACTGCGCATCCTTTAACGGCTTGGTACATGCCAAGTCCACCATGGTTACGGGATGATCACTTCCTAAACAAGCCACCACGCCATAGCTATAGCCCTCAATCATCTCACGTGCCAAAGAAATCTTTTTACCTGCAATAAGCATCATACCATGCCAGGCCGCTTCAAAAGGCTTAATTTGAACAGCAGCATGTTTGAACTCTGGCTCTTTGGAATAAGGATCAATGGCGGTTTGAATCAAATCATTGGCACGCCCTGCTTGCGCTGTCATTTTTCCCCAATGCATCGGCAAAAACACCAAACCCGCGCGAATATCCTTGCTAATTTGCGCTGGCGCAATCACCTGACCACAGCGTGAAATCACGCTCACCAAATCTTCTTCTTCAATACCATAGACTTTGGCATCATCAGGGTGTATCTGTAATGTAGGTATAGGAATATGCTGCATCAATTGCGGCACATTGCCGCTCTTGGTCATGGTATGCCATTGATCACGGATACGCCCTGTGGTTAAAGAAAAAGGGTATTCGGCATCGGTTGGCTCTGCTACAGGAATATAATCGACATTGATAAAATGCGCTTTTTTATCGGCAGTCTCAAATACCCCGTCTGTATAAAGACGCTTAACTTCTCCAGGTGTATCACTTTCTCGAAATGGCCATTGCTGTGGTCCATGTTTATCCAATACTTCATACGATAAGCCTGAAATATCAATATCCACACCCTTGGTTAAACCACAGTATTCATCAAACACATCACCAGCTTTTTGGTATGGGAAGTTTTCTGACCAATCTTCACCCAATTTCTCGCCCAATTTTAATGCGAAATCTACTGCAATCTTCCAATCATCACGTGAAATACCCGCTTTGGGTACAGCCTGCTGCAAATGCGTAATACGACGCTCAGTATTGGTTACCGTACCTTCTTTTTCTGCCCAACCTGATGCTGGGAATAATATATGTGCAAACTTGGTTGTATCCGTCGGATGATAGGCATCGGATACCATCACCAACTCCGCTTTTTTCAACGCTGCTTCTGCCTGCTTGGCATTTGGCATCGATACAATGGGATTGGTACAAGCAATCCAAACCGCTTTTACAGTACCTTCTTCCAAAGCTGAAAATAATTCCGTTGCCGTTAAACCTGGTTTAGATGGCACATCATCCACACCCCAATATTCAGCAACTTCTTTGCGATGTTCAGGATTGGCATAATCTCTATGTGCCGCCAACATATTGGCAAGCCCACCCACTTCACGACCACCCATAGCATTGGGCTGTCCCGTTAGTGAAAAAGGTCCACAGCCTTCTTTGCCCACCTGCCCAGTAGCAATATGAAGATTCATCAAGGCATTATTTTTATCCGTACCTGACGAGGATTGATTCAAGCCCATCGTCCAGAATGACAATGTTTTATTCTCAGCAAACCATAATGCTGCTTTAACAATATCCGCAGCATCCAAGCCACAAATTTCAGCTGCTTTGCGCGGTGTCATAGCTTTGATATTGTTCAGCATAGCATCAAAGCCATGCGTATATTTGGCGATGTAATCGTGATCGAGCAAGTCTTCCCACACCAATACATTCAACATTGCCTGAAACAACGGCACATCTGTCCCTGGCTTGAGTGCTAAATGCAAATCGGCAATCGAGCAGGTATCCGTGCGGCGAGGATCCATCACAATAATTTTTAAATCAGGATTTGCCTCTTTGGCATCTTCCATACGTCTGAAAAGAATGGGGTGAGCATAGGCTGGATTCGCCCCTGCAATAAAAAAACAACCTGCTTTTTCAATATCATCATAACACGTTGGTGGGCCATCTGCGCCAAAAGCACGTTTATAACCCACCACCGCCGAAGACATACAAAGACGCGAGTTGGTATCAATATTATTTGAACCAATAAAACCTTTCATGAGTTTATTGAATACATAATAATCTTCAGTCAAAAGCTGCCCAGACACATAAAATGCTACCGCATCAGGACCATGTTCTTTGATAATATCTGCAAACTTTTGTGCGCCATATTCCAAAGCTGTATCCCAATCTACAGGTGCAAACGGAGCATCCAGAGATGTACGCAGCTGTGGTCGCAACAATCTATCTTTGGTGCGTACGGTATGGTGCAGTTCACGCCCTTTGGAGCATAGTTTACCCTGATTGGTTGGATGCGCATCATCACCTTTGAGTGATAAAATCCGTTCACCATCAGTTTCCAAAAGAATACCGCAGCCTGTGCCACAATATGAACATGCACTGTTGACTGTTCGAGTCATTTCAACTCCCATATTTTATACATTACAAGCATTTCCATCGCAGAAAACACGCTGGGAAAGGAGCTTTAAACATTTCCCCATATCGATCTTATCCGCGTTTAGCAGTAGCTCCTGCCTTTAACTTTATCCGACTACAAGCTTAAAAAAACCTGACCATCCTCTACTTTAACAGGATAGGTTTTTACACAACCTTCATCAGGAGCAGCCACTTGCCCATCATCCAAATGAATACGCCAATTATGCAATGGGCATAAAATATCATCGCCCGAAATAATACCTTCTGCCAATGGTCCTTGCTTGTGTGGGCAACGATTTTCTACTGCTTTCACACGATCATCGGTTAATCGAAAAACTGCAATCACCGTATTATCAGCACGCACTGTACGTGCTTGTGATGGTGGGATTTCATCCAGCTTACACACTTCAACCCAATTATTAGCATTTTTTTGGCTCATTACACTTCCACCTTAACTGGAATATCAATCAGCTTGTATTCCGCAAATTTATTATAACCTTTTTCAGCATCTTGCACACGCTCAGCCCAAGGGTCTTGTTTCTGTTGTGCCAAATACGTATGCAAACGCTCAACCAAGGCTTTACGATTCTCAATATCATCAACCACAACTGCTTTAATACTATCTAAACCAACACGCTTCTGCCATGGCGCACAACGCTCATTATGACGGCCTGTTTCACGGTAATGTTGTAAATATGCCTTGGTAATTTCTTCCACTTCTTCGGCTGTCTCAACCAGACACAATAACTCAGTCGCCACAACATGCACACCGCCATTGCCACCCGTACTAATTTCCCAACCACCCTCAACACCGACAATGCCCACATCTTTAATGGTCGCTTCAGCACAGTTTCTAGGGCAACCAGACACTGCCAACTTCACTTTTGCAGGGAACCAAATACGATCAAGCTCTTTCTCCAAGTGGATACCCAAAGAAGTAGAGTCTTGCGTGCCAAAACGACACCATTCCGAACCCACACATGTTTTGACCGTACGCAAGGCTTTACCGTACGCATAACCACAAGCCATATCCAAATCTTTCCACATGGGTGCTAAATCTTCTTTCTTTACACCCAACAAATCAACACGCTGACCACCTGTTATTTTCACGGTAGGTACATCATATTTCTTAGCCACTGTAGCAATTTTAATCAACTCATCAGGTGTAGTTACACCGCCATAAATACGTGGAATTACAGAGAAAGTTCCGTCTTTTTGGATGTTGGCATGCATCTTCTCATTAGCGATTCGTGAAGTACGATCATCCTCAGAATCTTCTGGCCACAGCATGCCGATATAATAGTTAATCGCAGGGCGACAAACTTGGCAACCTTCATCCTTCCAATCCAGTACATTCATTACTTCACGTACCATGGTAAGTTTCTTGGTTTTGATCTGCTCTTTGACTTGCTCATGATTCATGTCAGTACAGCCGCAAATCGGATCATGTTCAGATTCAACAAATGCGGTTCCCAATGTCGATGCCAGAAGCTGATCCACCAAGCCTGCACAGCCACCACAAGAACCAGCCGCTTTGGTACAAGCAGTAATTTCCTTACGTGTTGTTAGACCATCTTTAACGATTGCATCCACCACATCTTTCTTGGTCACGCCATTACAACCACAGACCACGGTATCATCCGCCATAGCAGATGCTAAATCTTCACCTGAATGCCCTGAATCACCCAAGCCTGATGCTGAAAAGAGCATCGTTGAACGCTGCTCGGACACATCTTTTCCATCTTGCATCCATTGGAAAAAAGTTGGCCCATCAGCAGTATCGCCAAACATAACGACACCTTTGATTTTATCATCTTCAAGTACAATTTTCTTGTAAACACCGCCGACCTTATCCATCAATTCAATCACATCGGCACCAGGTGTACCCATAAAATCACCAGCTGAAAACACATCCACACCTGAAATTTTCAGCTTGGTAGATACCACAGAGCCTTCATAAGATTTCAAACCCTGCCCTGTAATCATGTATGCCAAAGTTTTGGCTTGCTCAAACAGAGGTGCCACCAAGCCATACGCAATGCCACGATGCTCTGCACACTCACCCACTGTATAAACCGACGGATCAGTCACCGATTGCATATAATCATTCACCACAATACCACGGTTGCAGAACAGCCCACAATCTTTCGCCAATGCCATATTCGGACGAATACCCACTGCCATAATCAATAAGTCACAATCAAGCGTGGAGCCATCTTTGAATTTCAAACCGCTTACACGCTCATCACCCAAGACTTCCGTGGTCAATGTTGAAACCTTAAACTCCATACCCTGACCTTCAAGATCAGAGCGAAGCATTTCTCCAGCCACACTATCAAGCTGCATATTCATCAATGTCGATTGATCATGAATCACCGTTGCTTCCATACCTAGGTGCAACAAGCCTTTAGCTGCTTCTAAGCCCAATAATCCCCCACCAATCACGGCAGCTTTTTTATAGGTTTTGGCAGCTTCAAACATTTTATCACAGTCTTCAATATCACGAAACGCCATCACGCCATCTTTATCATGACCAGGAATTGGAATAATAAATGGATTCGAGCCTGTAGCGATAATTAAATTATCATATTCAGCTTCTGTGCCATCTTCAGCAATAACCTTTTTATAACCACGCTGAATCTCTTTGATGCGTTTGCCCATATGCAAGGTAATGCCATTATCTTTATACCATTGCTCATCATTAAGAATAATATCTTCAATGGTGGTATCCCCTGCCAACACAGGCGAGAGCATAATACGGTTGTAGTTGGGATATTTTTCAGCACCAAAAATTGTAATCTCAAACATATCCGGATTGGCTTTAAGAATTTCTTCAATGGCTCGCACACCAGCCATACCATTACCAATCATTACCAATTTCTTCTTATTGTTCATTTCAACCTCGTCGGAGAGTAATTTCTAACAAACTATATTTATAACAAATCACTAAGCAATAGGTGTGCCTAAAAAATTACTGCTAAATATTAAGTGAAAAAGCCATCTCATAACTTCTTATGCATAATAAATAATCATTCAATGCATAATATTTAGGCTGTAAGGCAAGATATACACCAGTAAAAACATACTTTTCAACCATTTAAGCCAAAAACATGCTTGGCAACCCGCTTGCTGAAAGAGAAGTTAAAATCAATCTATCGAGTATCAGTATATCTGGTATATCAGGAGTTATAAAGCATGGCTGCAACAGGCGTTGATCACAACAAAATCAACTTATTCTCATTTACTGGAAAGATGAAAATTTTACATATGTCATGGCTGGCATTTTTTATCAGCTTTATGGTGTGGTTTAACTTTGCGCCGCTCTTGGCATCCATTCGTGAAACATTCGGTCTATCCGACCAGGAAGTGAAGCTTCTTCTTATTCTTAATGTCGCCCTGACCATCCCAGCCCGTATTATTATCGGCATGCTGGTCGATAAATACGGCCCTAAAATCACCTTTTCTGTATTGCTTGCCCTAGGCAGCATTATGTGTTTCCTCTTTGCCTTTGCAGAAACTTACACTGAACTTGCAACCTATCGTTTCTTGCTTGGTTTTGTGGGGGCTGGATTTGTCATTGGTATTCGTCTTGTCTCAGAATGGTTTCCTGCCAAACAGGTCGGTACAGCCGAAGGCATTTATGGCGGTTGGGGCAACTTTGGTTCTGCAGGTGCTGCTATGATATTACCAGCATTGGCCCTATGGATTGGTGGGGATGATGGCTGGCGTTGGGCAGTGGCTACAACTGGTTTTCTAGCTTTGGGCTTTTCTGTTATTTTCTATTTTTCAGTGAGCAATAACCCCAAAGGTACAACCTATTTTCGCCCGAAAAATCTAGGTGCTATGGAAGTCACCAGCAAAGGCGATTTCTTCCTTTATTCCGCCATGACTGCACCTTTATACCTGGCTCTTGGCGTACTGGCTTGGAAAGTTGGCCCTGCTAATCTTCATATATTCTCAGCAGGCATCACAGGAGGTATATATATTGCACTTTTTGCCCTATATGCCTATCAAGTTTCCAATATTTATAAAATCAACAAAGGGCTATTTGCACCCAATGCGCGCCCTGTGCCTGAAATTCACCGCTACAAATTCAAGCAAGTTGCAGCCTTAAATTTCTCATACATGATTACCTTTGGTGCGGAGCTGGCTGTGATTTCCATGCTACCATTATTTTTCTTTGATACCTTTAAGGACAGTGCTGATTTATCTATTACCCAAGCAGCATTGATTGCATCTATCTTTGCAGGTTTAAATATTATCATGCGCCCAGCTGGTGGTTATTTGAGTGATACATATGGCAGAAAACTTGTATTATCCATCACCTTAGCAGGCTCTGCGCTAGGCTTTTTGCTCATGGGACAAATCACGCCCGATTGGTCAATTATCGCAGCAGTGGCAGTGATGTTGGTAGCTTCTATCTTTGTCAATGCTGGTAATGGTGCAGTATTTGCCGTTGTTCCATTGGTGAAGCGTCGCTTAACTGGCGGTGTGGCTGGCACAACAGGTGCATTTGGCAATGTCGGTGGTGTAACTTTTCTCACCATCTTATCGTTTGTATCCTCTGACACCTTCTTTATGGTTATCGCAGCCGCAGCATTTGTAATATTTCTACTGGTATTATTGCTTCTTGAAGAGCCCAAAGGTTTTATGTATGAACAAAATGATGATGGCACAATTGAAAAAATCGAGTTACATTAAACTATGAGTAACAAACTTATCGTTCAGGCAGGACAATGCACGCAAGCTGGAATCAAGGCACAAAATGAAGATTGCTGCGGCATTCGCATTCCGGATGGTTTGGATTTAACCCACAAAGGCATTGTCGCCATCACTGCTGATGGTGTTGGCTCCAGTGAAGCTGGCAAGGAAGCCAGTGAATATTGTGTGCAAGGCTTTATTGCTGACTATTACAGCACGCCTATGTCTTGGGGTGTTCAAACATCTGCTGAACGCATTATTCATTCGCTGAATTCTTGGCTTTATTCACAAGGGCAACGCCGTTATGCCTCCGAATTAAGTCTTGCTTCCACATTGGCTGTATTGGTTATCAAATCAACCACAGCGCACTTATTGCATGTCGGTGATTCACGCATTTACCTCATTCGCAACGGTGACATAAAGCAACTTACCAAAGACCACCGACTTACAGTGGATCGCAACAAAACCTATTTAGCCAGAGCGATGGGCGGCGAATATGAGGTTAACCTCGATTATAAGAGTATTCATGTTGAAGCAGGCGATGTTTTTGTACTGAATACAGATGGCATTCATGAATTTTTAGATGATGCGAATATCCAATCATTGGCATTGAATGATAATTGTGAGTTAGCAGCTCAAAACATCGTTCATGCCGCACTTGAGGCTGGTAGTGATGATAATGTGACTTGCCAAGTCATACGCATAGAGCAACTGCCCAACCAAGATGAAAATGAATACTACCGCCAGTTAACCACACTTCCCTTTCCCCCACCATTGTCCGCAGGTATGGAGCTGGATGGCTACCGAATTATTCGTGAAATTCATACCAGCGTAACCGTGCAAGTATACCTTGCAGAAGAGCTTGAAAGCGGCGAAACCGTGGTCGTTAAAACACCATCGGTCAATTTCGAAGATGATCCTGCCTATATTGATCGTTTTATGCATGAAGAATGGGTTGGGCGACGCATTAATAATCCCCATGTCTTCAAAGTTCACAATCTAAAACAACATCGCAGCTGCTTGTATTATGTGACTGAATTCCTTGAAGGCTCACCTTTATCACAATGGATGCTTGATCATCCCGATATGGATTTAAGTGAAGTTCGGCGTATTGCAGAGCAAGTCATCAAAGGCTTACGTGGTTTTCACCGCAAGGAAATGGTGCATCAAGATTTAAAACCTGACAACATCATGATTGACCCCGATGGTAATGTTAAAATTATTGATTTTGGTTGCGTGCAAGTTTCTGGTCTAAAAGAGATTTATACCCCCATTAAAGAACAATCTGTTCAAGGCACAGCCAATTATATTGCGCCAGAGCTTTTTGATGGTTTTGAAGGCACACCCAAAAGTGATATGTATTCACTTGGTGTAACCCTCTACACCATGTTATCACAAGGGCACTTTCCTTATGGCGAGCTTGAAAAAGCACAAAAGCATAAACATTATGATTATGTTTCAGTTCGCCAATACAACCAGCAAGTGCCTGTATGGATGGATGGCGCATT
>JALUXZ010000192.1 GCA_027018935.1 Mariprofundaceae bacterium | reverse complement strand
GTGGTCGCGCAGGTTAAAGCTTGGGCGAACCCGCTGGTATTGGTTACGGGTGGCGAACCTCTAGCACAGAAAACATGCATTGCTTTGCTGCAAAAATTATTGGATACAGGCGTGATTGTGCAATTGGAGACATCGGGTGCATTGGATATTAGCACTGTACCGATTGCAGTACGGAAGGTTATTGACATCAAAACACCAGGTAGTGGTGAAGAAAAACGAAACCGTTGGCAAAATCTACAATATTTACATGCCCATGATGAAATAAAATTCGTATTAACGAATCAGTCTGATTATATATGGGCGAAACGTGTGATTGATGAGCGTTTGCAAGATACATCGGCAACAATTTTATTGTCACCATGTTGGGGAAGCTTGAATCCAGAAGATTTATGTGCTTGGATTTTACGTGATAAATTACCAGTTCGCATGCAGATTCAAATGCATAAAGTTATTTGGGGTGCAGAGAAAACAGGTGTGTGATGTGGAGAATACTGTGACAAATCGTGGAACAAAGGCAGTGGTATTATTATCGGGTGGACTGGATTCAGCGACGACCTTGGCTTGGGCTATAGGTGAGAAGGGTTGGCAGTGTACCACCTTGGCTTTTGATTATGGTCAAAGGCATCGTGTTGAGCTTGAAGCATCTGCTGCGATTGCGGATGCCAATGGCGTTACAGATCACCGCGTGATTCGGGTTGGTTTGGGTGTTATTGGCGGTTCGGCATTAACCACTGATTTGGATGTTCCCAAAGATGCTGCGGATGATGGTGATATTCCTGTGACCTATGTGCCAGCGCGAAACTTGGTATTCCTTTCATTGGCTGCAGGTTTGGCTGAGACTGTTGGCGCAGGAAAAATCGTGATTGGTGCAAATATTGTGGATTATTCAGGCTATCCAGATTGTCGCCCCGAATTCTTAAATTCATTTGCCAAGACTGCTTTGCTGGGTACAAAAGCAGGCTCTGAAGGCCGTGATATGGAGGTGGTTGCACCACTTATCACACTGGATAAATCAGAGATTATTGCCATGGGCTTAAAGTTGGGTGTGGACTATGGACTGACTCGTTCATGTTATGATCCTGATGAGCAGGGTATGCCTTGTGGGCATTGTGACTCATGCATCTTTAGACAAGCAGGCTTTGAAGCACTTGGAAAAAACGATCCTTTGCCCTATCCGAAAAGCTAAAACGGATATATTTTAGCCTACAGAAAAAAAGTAAATGGGGGTGAAATGTATGATTGCAAGCCCTGACCCTGCATCCTCCAAGGAATTTATTAAATGACAGAAGGGTATATATATGTTCTTAGCAATAAATCATTAAATCGTAATTTATATAAAATAGGATTAACAACAAAACATCCAATAAGTAGAGCTAAGCAACTAAGTCAATCAACTAGTATACCTTCTAGTTTTGATGTATATTATTTCAAAAAAACCAATAATATACAAATTGCAGAAAAAAGAATTCATTTATTACTTAATGACACTGCTGTCCGATGAAAATCACGCCAAGCCTAAACTTAATTGATTAAGATTTATCTCAGGTGGTTCTGGTGGGTCTTTTTGGAGTATTAATTCATCGATACTTCGCCTTTCCATG
>JALUXZ010000191.1 GCA_027018935.1 Mariprofundaceae bacterium | reverse complement strand
TGACAATCCCAACCTGGCACATATGGCGCATCAAAACCCATCATGGTACGTGAACGAACCACAATATCTTTCAACACTTTATTGACTGCATGACCAATATGAATGGAACCATTGGCATAAGGCGGACCATCATGAAGAATAAATTTGGGTGCATCTTTACGCGCTTCACGAATTTGCGCATAAAGATTCGCTTCTTCCCACACGCTCAAGCGTTTCGGCTCATTAACAGGTAAATTTCCACGCATAGGAAAATCAGTTTTAGGTAAGAAAACGGTAGGTTTATAATCAAAAGTTGTTTGTTCAGACACGGATATGCTCCAAAAGCTCAGTAATAACGTACTTCATGCGCGTGAATCATAGGGAAAGTGATTCAAAAAGTCCTTGTTTGAGTGAAATTAGTGAAAAAGTACCTAAGCATAAGTCACTTATAGCTGCTTTGTTTTGGCTGCAATGGTTCTGTAGGGCTCTCAAAAAAACTCAAAACTTCGCCAAACTTGTGCTTTTCTCCCCTAGCTGCGTTGAATAAAATGGGTAATAGCGATGCTATGACTCATTTTATTGCGCCTTGCTATGAGTAAAAATCAGCATCGTTTGACTCGTCCGAGGTTTTTCAAGCCCCCTGTAGAATGGGGCTTGTCATTTGACCTACTAGGCTGTTTCTTATATAAATGTTGAAGTTTATTCTGGGAGGCTGTGTGCGGGATCATCAGGCAAAACACAAAACCTCGATACAACAGAGCATTAAAACAAAAATATTTTTTGTTTTAACACTGACACTTACCTTGGTCTTTGGTGCAACGTTTTATTTTTTATCTATGCAGCAATATAAAATTGTTATGCAACAATCACAGGCAGGGGCAAAAGAAACTGCTTATGCATTGCTGGCAAGTTTAGAGACATTGATGCTTGCTGGTGATGGTAATTTGGCGCATGACTGGCTTGAAAGGGTTCGTAAAGAGTCCAAAATTGAACAGGTGGATATTCTTCGTAGGGATGGTTCACATGCATTTCGTGATTTAAAGACTATTCATCAAGTTAATGGCTTTTTGAATATGCAGGTATTTATGCGACCAGCCCTCGCTCCCAAACAAGCGGCTGATATTTCTTCCAATAACTTTAAAGCAGCCTCGCAAGGTAAGCCTATTGTTGTAAGCCAAGATCAAAAGCTGATGTTTTTATTGCCGATACCGCTTGGTGAGCAATGTAAGAGGTGTCATGGTTATGATGCATCACCTGTGCGAGGTGTTTTAAGGGTTAGCACATCTACGGCTCCCGCGATGCAGAAGATTGAAACTGTACGACTGCAAGGGTTGATGATTTCGATTATTTCAATGTTATTGCTGGGAGGCATTCTATTTTTTTATATGAAGAAATGGATCATTTCGCCTATTTCGAAGCTCTCTTTGGCAAGTGAAAAAATTAGTCATAATAATCTGGACATTCAGCTGGATATTCAAGGTAATGATGAAATATCAGCATTGGCGATAAGCTTTAATCATATGGTGGAAAGCTTGCAAAAAACAACCGTATCCAGGGATTATGTGGGTAGTATTATTGCATCTTTGGGTGAAATGCTGCTAGTCACCGATCATCAGGGATATATCCTTACAGCAAACCCAGCGACATTGAAGGTCTTGGGTTATTCAGAGAAAGAACTTATAGGCATGCCTGTCAATAATCTGCTTTCAAACGGCGATGTTTTACTGAATGATGCTGAAAATATAGCACTCACTCAAAAAGATGGTGTCAAAAGTATTGAAGTTAGTTTTAGGGCGAAAAATGGGCAACATATACCCGTTTGGGTAAGTATTTCGTTATTGCAAGGTCGTTCAGAAACACAACGCCAAATTGTGCATGCAGCGCGTGATATGACACAGCAAAAGCAATCAGAACGAGAACTGCGTTTGGCAGCCAAGGTGATGAATACAGTTTCTAATGCGATTATGGTGTGTGATATGGCGGGTAATATTCAGCTTATCAACCCTGCTTTTTCACGTATTACAGGCTATCAAGCAGAAGGAGTGATTGGTAAGAATCCCAGAATTTTACAATCAGGTCGGCAAACGCCAGAATTTTATAAACAAATGTGGAAAGGAATTTTGGAAGAAGGCTGTTGGGAAGGCGAGATTTGGAACAGACGTAAAAATGGCACGATTTATCCAGAATGGCTTATTATTACAACCATTAAAGATGAATATAATAATATTTCGCATTATGTGAGCACCTTTCTCGATATTACGGAACGCAAAGATTTTGAGGTTAAACTTGAGCATTTAGCCAATCATGACCCCTTAACTGGATTGCCAAATCGTTTGCTGTTTATTGATCGCTTAAGTCATGCGATGGAAATATCCAAACGTTTTAAAAGTAAAACAGCACTGATATTTATTGATATTGATGGCTTCAAGCCAGTCAATGATGCACATGGTCATAATGTCGGTGATGTGCTGCTGCAAGATATTGCTTCGCGATTGCAAAGTTGCGTACGAACTTCGGATACTGTGGCGCGTGTTGGCGGCGATGAGTTCGTGATGATTCTTGAAAATATTGCTGATATTGATAGAGCTATAGACATTGCTGAGAAGGCTCTCTTATTGATGCGTAAACCTTTTATAATAGGTGATTTGGAGTGCCAAGTTGGTGCAAGCTTGGGACTTAGTATTTATCCTGATGATAGTGTGGATTTGGATGCGTTAACAAGACAGGCAGATGCTGCAATGTACCATGCAAAAAAATCAGGTCGTAACCGTATATCCATATATCACAATGATTTGAAATAGTAGGTTGTTTTTATCATTGCTGGTTGGCATGGTGAATAGGGGCAACGTTTGCCTGCAAAAATAGCTTGCTTAACATTCTTTGTCATACGGTTTAAGCTTAGAGCATGTTATTACGTAGCCTGAGCCTGCTTTTATTTTTAAGCCTACCGTGCATTTCGACTGCAGCTAATTTGGATGCCAGAAATATTATTCAAAAAGTGCAGGATTTAATGCGCTCTAACACCAGTACCGCGCGCTATAATATGCAGATTCAGACACCAGATTGGCAGCGCACGATTCGTTTTGATGCTTGGGATGAACGTATTGAAAAACGCTTCTTTATTCGGGTATTAGCGCCGCGCAAAGAGAAGGGTACTGCTTGGCTAAAGTCGGATAAGAATTTGTGGATGTATTTGCCAAAATTAGAACGAGATATTCGTATTCCAGCTTCGATGATGCTCTCTTCGTGGATGGGTTCAGATTTCACCAATGATGATTTGGTGAAGATGGATTCGGTAGTTGCGGATTATAATCATCGCATTCTAAGCCAAGATGAGAATAGCATTACCATAGAATCGACTGCTAAACCCGATGCGCCTGTGGTTTGGGGTAAGATTATTCATGTTGTCAGCAATGCGGGTATTCCCTTAAGTGATGATTATTATGATGAGCATGGTGCGCATATTCGGCATTTAGCTTTTAAAGAAGTGCAAATGATGGATGGGCGGCGTATCCCCACACTTTGGGTGATGCAGCCCTTAAATGATGTAGGGAAGAAAACCTTATTAAAGCTTGAAAAAGCTACGTTTGATAAATCAATTCCAGCATCTGTTTTTACCCGCGCTAACTTGCGAAGAGCTGGTAAAAACAGGTGATTTTCTCTCTTGCTTGGCGAAATATTATACGCAATTGGCACCGCAGTTTTGTGACGATTGCGGCTGTGGCAACAGGTTTGGGAGCTTTAATTTTTCTTTGGGGATTCAATGATGGTGTGCATAACGCCATGATGCGGAATTTGCAGCAAGTTATTGTTGGTAGCATTCAAATTCATCACACTGATTATTTTAAAAAATCGAGCTTATCTCGAAATATGCAAGTAACACCTGAACTTCAAAAAACCTTAGCCAATGTTCAAGATTCAGGTAAAATCAAAGCCTTAAGCTGGCGTTTGGATACCTTTGCTTTGGCAGCTGGTGATGATGTATCCGAAGGGTTGGTGTTGCTTGGTATGGATGCCAAAGCTGAGGCAAAAACCACACGCATTGCACAAAAAGTTGATCAAGGGCGTTTTTTGCAAACGGGTGATGGTGCGGTTTGTGTATTGGGAGCAACGGCGGCTCGCAATTTAGGGGTGGGTTTGGGTGATAATGTTATTTTCTTAACCCAAGATCGTTTTGGCGCATTGGCAGCGGATAAATTCAAGTTAATTGGCATTATTTCGAGTGGTGAAATGGGCATTGATCGTGGTTTGGCGATTGTTCCCTTGGATGTATTGCAAAACATGCTCGAAATGCAAGGGCGTTACACGCGTGTGGTACTGCAAATTGAGCCAGAGAACCTAGAAGCGGTGACCACATCACTGCGGGCATCGTTAAATCATAAAGATTATGAAGTATTACGCTGGTACGATATGTATCCGATGATGAAGCAGTGGGTCGATTTGGAAAATGCATTCTACTATATCTTTTTGGGCGTGGTTTTGTTGATTGTGGCGGCTGGTATTATGAATACTGTATTGATGAGTATGCTGGAGCGCGTGCGTGAATTTGGTGTGATGATGGCGTTGGGTTGTAGCCGTCGTATTTTAGCCAGTATGGTGATTGTGGAATCAGTGATTCTGGGAGCTTTGGGTGTACTACTGGGGTTAACGGTGGGGTTAACTTTGGTGGCGTGGTTTCATTCTGTGGGCATCGATTTATCGGCGCAAATGGATACGGTGGCGCGCTTTTATGTTGATCCGATTGTTTATACTGAAATTGATTCCAATCACTTATGGCAAACAGCGGGCTCGGTGATGGCGGCAGCAATTGTTGCGGCATTTGTACCAATCTGGCGTGTGGCAAAGTTGCAACCTGTTGAGGCAATTCATCATGTTTAGGATTTATTTGCAGCTTGGGTTGCGTAATTTATTGTTATACCCCATACGCACGGGCTTAACGGTATTGGGCTTGGCAATTGGTATTGCGGCACTAACTTTTTTATCTGCCATGAACGATGGCTGGCTGCAAAATATGAAAATCAATTTTGTGCTTACACAAATGGGGCATGTACAGGTGCATGCCAAAGGTTTTGAACAAAGTCGCCGCATTAGTGATTATATCCATGATACAAAAGATATTGATAAAAACCTACAAAACACACCGCATATTCAGAGCTTCACACATCGTATTCGGGTGTCGGGTCTAGCCTCCGCAGCAGGTGCGAATGCCAGTGTTTTGGTCAGTGGTATCGAACCTGAAAATGAGAAGAAAGTTAGTCGTTTGTATAGCTTTGTGAAGCAAGGTGAATGGCTGCAAGCGGGTGACAAACGTGGTGTATTGTTGGGTGATGTTTTGGCAGACCGCTTGAGCGTGGGTTTGGGGGATAAGGTTGTACTGATGGCTGCTTCACCTGATGGTGATATTGCCTCGGAAGTATTTCGTGTGCGTGGCTTGATTCATTCGGGCGTGATGGATGTGGACAATCTTTTGGCATTGGTACCACTTAGCATGGCGCAGCAGTGGCTGGGTTTGGGTAGAGGAGTTACAGATGTGGTGATTCGTGCCGACGCTTTCACATCAGTGGAAGGCATTAGCAAGCATTTGAAACAAGCCTTGAATGGCGATGCTTTTGAAGTGCTACGCTGGCAAGAAATTGATCCGATGGCAGAGCAGTGGACGATGTTTGCCGAGGTTTATACATGGATTGTCTTGCTGGTGGTGATTATTGTGGTGTTGGCAGAAGTGCTCAATACTATGCTGATGAGCATGCATGACCGTATCCGTGAATTTGGTTTAATGTCAGCACTGGGCACAGGTCAAAAACAATTGTTTGCCATGGTTGTGTGTGAGACATTGGTATTGGTAGCTATGGGTGGGATATTGGGTTTTGTGTTGGGGGCGGCATGTAGTCTTTATTTTGGTGAGTATGGACTGGATTTATCACAATATGCGACAGCATTTTCATTTATGTATATGAGCCCAATTGTTTATCCCGAACTCACCTTCAATGGCTGTGCCCGTATTTTAATAGCTGCAATGCTTGGTGCGGTTTTGGCTGGGTTATATCCTGCTTGGAAAGCATCACGATTGAATCCTTCAGCAGCTATGCGAGAGGTGTAAGCATGTCCAACAATATATTGTTGCAGAGCAAAGATTTGTGTAAATATTATCACAGTGGTGACTCAGATATTGCAGCCCTTGACCATGTAAATTTTCAATTGGAAAAAGGCGCATTTACCGTACTCTCAGGTCGTTCGGGTTCAGGTAAAACGACATTGTTAAATATGATTGGACTGCTTGATAACCCTGATAAGGGGAGTTTGCACATTGCAGGGGAAGATGTGCTGGCTTTATCACCTGCTGCGCGTGCTAACTTTCGCTTGCAACGTATTGGTTTTGTATTTCAAGCTTATAATTTGATTCGAGTATTATCAGCCCGAGAAAATGTTGCGTATGTTTTGCAATTGCGTGGTATGCCAAAACAAGAACGTCTGGCTATTGCTGATCGCTGGTTAGCAGAAGTTGGCTTGGAAGGACTGGAAAATCGTCGTCCTGATCAATTATCAGGTGGTCAGCAGCAACGTGTCGCCGTTGCCCGCGCCCTTGCTAGCGAACCTGCTTTGGTACTCGCTGATGAGCCGACGGCAAATCTGGATTCGCAACATGGGGAATCCTTGATGGCTTTGATGCGTGGTTTAAATGAACGTTGCGGCATGACATTCTTAATTGCATCACATGACCCTGTTGCCATGGGCGTAGCATTACAGAGTGTTTATATGCAGGACGGCAAGATTATTTCGTGTGACGTAGCTTAAGTGACTTTTTTATGGGAATTACATGTCAGCCTTGTGAGCCTGTCGGTATCACTGTTCTTGTGGCGTGGCATCTGCATGTGGCAGGAAAAAGATATTCAATCATATGCTTGGAAACGGCGAATTCCCGATAGCATTGATAGTGTTTTGTTTATCAGCGGTATGAGCTTGGCTTATATATTAGGCTTTGCACCTTGGGTCGATAGCTGGTTGTTGGTGAAGCTTCTGGCTCTTTTGATTTATATAGGTTTTGGCTTTATGGCACTTCGAGAAGGTTCTGCTTTATGGCTTAAGCGAGTGTGTTTTATATTCGCTTTGATTACAATAACTTATATGATTACTATAGCTCATAATAAAGTGATTTATCCATGGCATATACTTTGATACGCCTATTGGGCGTGATATTATTTTTCTTATCCACGACTTGCCCCCAAGCTATTGAATTATCGGGAAATTATACGAATTTATTATTTCAGCATAAAGATTCACGCAAGCAAGATGTTAGCACAGATTTAAATCGGCTTCGCTTAACCTTTGAGGGTGGTGAAAAGGCATGGCAATGGCGTTTAAGTTATGACAATGAGTTATTGTATGGTGGTGCCGTGCGCGACCCTACTTTTGCAGCACTTCGCCAAACACCAGACCCAACTTGGTTGGATTTAAATGCAAACATTATAAGTTCTTCGGCTTTGGATTGGCGGCATAATCTTTATCGCGGCTGGTTACAGTATAAAACAGAGGTCTGGGATGTTGTGCTTGGCCGGCAACGCATTGCATGGGGCTCGGGGCGCATTTGGAATCCGACAGACCGATTTAACCCTGTCCAACCGACAGCCTTGGAGTCCGAACAAAAGTTGGGTGTGGATGCAGCATATACAACGTATAGCTACTCCGATTTTGGTAGTATTCAATGGCTTGTTGCACCAGGGGAAACGAATCGCGCTTTACGGCGAAAATGGGCACTACGCTGGCAAGATACGATAGAGCAAACCGATATAAGCTTATGGCTTGGTGAGATTGGGCAAGAACGAGTTCTTGCCGTGGATGTGACGGGTAATGTGGGTGATGCGGCGGCACGTTTGGAGTGGCAGCAATCTTGGCGTGGAGAGCAGGGTGATTTTGGGCAATTTATTGTAGGCATTGACGGAACTGTGATGAATCCATTATTACCTGAAGGTTTATACTTGGCAGCGGAATACTTTTATAATGGCTTGCCACACTCAAATGTGAAACAATTGATACAGTCCGATATATTGCAAAGTAGTTCGCGTCAGCTATTTGGCATGTTGGCAGGTTATGATTTTACGCCTTTGTGGCGAACAGAGCTTATATGGCTGCTTGATTTGGAAAGACAAAGCATGTTTATTGCGCCAAGTATCCGCTGGTCAGCCAGTGATCATATGGATGCGACGATATTTTCTCAATTACCGACAGGTACTGCGGGCAGTGAGTTTGCAGGCTTGAATAATTTATTAGCTATAAAACTTGAATATTATTTTTAGCCCGCATGATTCATAAATCATCATAATGATTGCGCATAAAGTAGCAGGTAAGGGCGCGATAATATTTGTGAATATGTGGGTTAGAGGCAACTTGGTGTAGCGTGGTTTTATTGATGCTCGCTAAGACCTTGGCTGCGCTTATCACCATGTGTTTCTACCCAGTTCTCAAAATCACCATAGGCCGTTATAAAAGATTGAAAAACAGGCCCTGGTATACAACAAATAAGGCAGCGGCTCTCAGCAGATAGTGTTGTGGAGTTTGGTAGCATAAGATGTTTATTTAAATCGCCAAACATATCGTCTTTACCCAATGAGCATTGTAAGGTTTGGTTCTCAATATCTCGTTGAGCAGCCAGTTTTCCATGGATGACAACACAGCATTGACCTGTCATCTCATCATTTGCCAAAATGCCTTCTTCAATTTCAATAATGTTTGATTCTTCAGCCAGCCAGTCTCGGTCCGCTTCTGCTAATTGTGTGAAAGCGGGATGGATTTGAGTCATCGAGCGAATCAAACGTGTTTTCACTGCTTTCATCAGCTGCTCTCCTGCTGCGGGAGATTGCTGCATGAGTTGTGTAATAGCTTCATTTGAAAATTCTAAAATGACTGCTTCACCCTCTGCTGTTACACTGGCAGTACGTGGTAACTTATAGACACAGGCATACTCGCCAAAATAATAGCCAGGCAATAGTGTGCTAAGGTGAATGTCAGAGCCTGCTCCCAACTGCAAATGAACTTTCATCTGACCTTCAAGAATTAAATAAAAACTGTCACTTATCTCACCTTGTTGCACAACGGTATCACCATCATAACAACGGAAAATTCTAGCTTGTGAGATGAAGTCCATCGCTTCGCTATCGGAAAGGTTGTCAATCAAAGAAAAAGTTTTGTTCGAGGTTGATTGGGCGGTACCCAGCGTCATTTTTGCCATGCTAATCATTGACTCAATATCATCCTGTTGCGGGTGATTTAAGCGTTTACAAATTTCTAAAAAACTTAAAGCACTGCTTGCCTGCCCTCGTGCCAGCATGCGGCGTGCCATTTCCATCGCCAATTGCAGTGCCTTTTCTGCTTCATTTTGGCGTTGTAGTATTTGAATGAGTGGTCGCGCCAAGTGTAAATCTTCGCGGAAAATATGGTGTAAACCATAATATACATAGAGTAGCTCTTCATCATTCAATGGCATGGTGAAAGTGTAG
>JALUXZ010000190.1 GCA_027018935.1 Mariprofundaceae bacterium | reverse complement strand
GCTCGGCAGCGGTAAATCAAGCATTTGATTAAAATCACAGTCATACACATAACCCTGCCAATCAATACTAAGCAAGGAGCGACACATCACCCCATCCACATTGGCAGCTTGATAATTATCTTTCAACTGCTGCATATAATACTCAAACTCACCCTTTGAAATCAACCAACTACCAAAACGTTTGATTGGCATATTGGTAATGGTAAATAACTGGTTAAAAACAATATCAAAACGCTCTTCTAATTCTTTCTTGTAAGCGGCTTCAAGTTCAAGCTGTGAAGGCGGCAATGATGTCCCCGTTGGATTATAAACAAGGTTCAATGTCAAACCACTGCCTTCAACACCATAACCCAAAGCATTCAGTTTTTTAAGACCTGCAATACTATCAGCAAACACACCTTTACCACGTTGTGCATCGACATTTTCACCCAAATAGCATGGTAATGAAGCCGATACTTCCACCTTATGCTCGGCTAAAAATTCAGCCAAACCTTCATAGCCTGTTTCACTTAAAATCGTTAAATTACAACGGTCAATCACCTGCACACCCAATTGACACGCTGCATCCACCAAATAACGAAAATGCGGATTCATCTCTGGTGCCCCACCCGTCAAATCGAGTGTTTTGACATTCGATGCTTTTAAAAATTCAAGGATGGTATCGACTGTTTCACGCTGCATAATTTCAGTGCGCCGAGGCCCTGCATCAACATGGCAATGCACACATGTTTGGTTGCATAAATAGCCCAAATTCACTTGTAATGTTGTCAATTGACCACGTTTTATGGCAGGAAAATCCGTTTTTTCTAATAAAGGACGGCAGTCATGCATGTATTACAACTCCAAATTAAACCAATCTTGTCTAGCTATATGATAAATAAAGTCGCCCAGCTTATAAATACCTTACAGTTTTGTCACACTCGCCCAGAAAAAACCATCATGACTATCACAAGGGTAAAGCCGTTGTTGCTGCGACACCTTATAACCTTCAAGCACACACTCATTTTCCTGTGGGTGTATCGAACAAACAGCATAAACTAATTTGCCATTTTCTTTGAGTACACGCATCGCTTCTTTTAACATATTTTTCTGAACAGCCTGCAACCCATTTACCGCATCTTTATCATGTAAAAATTTTGCATCAGGATGACGGCGTAAAATTCCAGAGGCAGAACATGGTGCATCCAAGACAATGCCATCCACACTAGCGTCAGCAAGTGGCAAGCTTAACGTATCCGCTTGTAACACGGATACACGCTCAACATGCAGGCGTTTTAAATTTTCCTTCAATCTTGGAATACGCTTGGCATTTAATTCTACTGCCAACACCTTCGCATTTGAAAAGCGATGTTGAAGCAATGATGTTTTGCCACCAGGGGCAGCACACAAATCCAGAATGATGCCTTGATTAGGCATTTCCAATGCCAATATCGCCATTTGCGCAGCCTGATCCATCACTGTAAATGCACCCTCATCAAAACCTGGCAATGATGGCACATGTGTCCCTGCTGGTAATAACACAGCATACGGTGAAAACTCGCCCTTCTTCGCTTCAATCCCTATCGCATACACCTGCTGCATCCAAACATCACGATTCACAAATACTGCGATACACAAGCGTGGCAGAGCTTGCAGTGACAAACAAAAATCCTGCACATTTTCAGCACCCCAAGCATCACGCCACAAGCTATACATCCATTTGGGGAGTTCTGCGCGCTGATGTGGCTTTAGCTTACTCGGAGGTTCGCTATTCACCACTTTACGCAGCACTGCATTCATCATACCCGCTGCTTTGGGCTGCAATAGCTTCATGACTTCCACACACTCTGATACCGCAGCATGGCTAGGCACGCGCATATGACGTAATTGATAGGCTCCCACAAGCAACGCCATGCGTGCTTCAGCATCAGGCTTTTGTTTTAAAAAACGCGACACATCCGCTTCCAAAGAAAAAAAACGGCGCAACACACCCAATACCAATTCATGCAACAGACCTCGATCACGAGCATCCAAGTTCGCACCCAACTGATCCAACGTTACATCTGCCTTATATTTCTTTTCCAATACGCGTACCAATACCTGCACAGCCAACATTCGCACCGAACCTGATTGTTTATACAATCCCATCACCACCTTTAATACTTTTTGAACACCGTAACAGTTGCATCATTTAAGTCAGCAACTGGTGAAAGCAAGCATGTACTTGCTGCATCATTTGTTGCAACGCTTGCGGGCTTTTTATGCTTGTGTGTCGGCGCATCGTTTCCCACTCTGGTGCTTCACTATCCACACTTAACTTGCCAATGGATTGCCAAAGCTCAACACGCAAAGCATTTTCCATCTGCCTGTATGAGACATACGTTTTAGCCAACATTTTAGAGGCTTCTCGCCAAACTTTCGGCGCACTATCAGGTAAGTTTAACAAGCTTTGGACTGTCGAATAATGTCCAGCCTGCTGGGAGCTAAATGCCAAACATGCATATTGAGCCAAAAACTCAATATCTACCAAACCACCTGCATCATGTTTCAGGTTTATGATTGTTTTAGTTTTACTAGCCAAGTGATTCAACATTTTTTGGCGCATTTTCAATATATCCCTAGCAAGCAGCTTTGCATCACGTGGCATAGCTAACACTTCTTGCACAACATCCATCACCTTCGCTCTCACATCCTCCGAGCCTGTTACCGCACGGGCTCGGCATAAAGCCTGATGTTCCCACGTATGCGCTTCATGCAACTGATAATCATGAAAGCCATCTAAGGTTGTTACCAGCACACCACTATTGCCTGATGGACGTAAACGAGCATCAAACTCATAGCCTGCACCAAACGGCGGGTTGTCTGTTAACTGCCGTATCATTCTACGACCCAAACGTTGCGCCCACTCTCTTGATGAACGACCATTAATTTCAACACTTGGATCGCCAGCCAATACAAAAACCATATCCAAGTCCGAGACCAAGCCCATTTCACGGCTTCCATGTTTGCCCAATGCTAGTGCCAGCATGGGAAAATCATCTGGTAACTTTAATTGAAATAAACTGGCGCGCAGACAAGTTTGAACGGCTGCATCCGCTACATTTGCCAACCAAGCTCCAATCATGACCGAGTCAGTCTCATGAGCATCGACTGTCAATGCACACTGCACCCTCGCTTGGTCAACCAAGTGTCCCAAAGAAGCCAGCAACTCGCCTTCATCCTCATTGCCCTGCAACGCGTCAAGCTTCTCGCATAAAGCCTCAACCTCTGTACCCCCGCGCTCACTTGCCAGCGGCCATTCAAGCCAAGATGGATTTTTCACAATATGCTCAACCAAATAACGGCTTGCGGATAACACACCGATTAACCACATCAAAGCTCCTCGATGTGTCGCCAATAAATCTATCCATGTTGCTCGACCAGCAATGGCGTGAAGTAAATCTGCAAACGCCCTAACAGCTTGTGCCCCATTCACATCATCCAACCAATACGGCATTGCCACACTCAAAATTATTTCCACTTGTTTACGGCTTCGCTCAGGCAACAAGCCGCGTAACAACTGCTCATCCATTTGCGTGAGAGCTTTTTGCATCATGTCACGCTTACTTTCATTCAATGCTGGATAGTCATCCAAACAAGAGCCTACAAGCCAACTTTGAGAAGATGGATGAATATCGCTTACAGGCAATATACGTTCAGTAAAAATTTCTTTCACATAAGCACTATGCTTTAACATCGCCTGCTTAATCTGGCGAATACCCAACGCTTCAGAAAGATAAGCTTCATAATCATTTGGTAAAATATGTGTTTGCTCACCTTTTCGCGCCTGGACTGCATGCTCAACACGCCGCCAAAAACAATAAGACTCAAATAACCTTTCAACTTCTTCAACAGGCAGAAAACCTTTCTTATGTAATAAATTCAATGCCGATTTCCCTTCTTGCACACGCAAGGAAGTATCGCGTCCAGCATGCAACAACTGCATGGATTGAATGATAAATTCAATTTCACGAATGCCACCAGTGCCACGTTTAACATCAAAGCCCTCAGCAATTTCTGCATGACCAGCCTGCATATCAATACGCCGCTTCATATCTGCTAAAGCTGCTACACTGGTGTAATCAAGGTAACGTTTAAAAACAAACGAAGAAACACCTTCGATAAAGGCTTTGCCCAAAGCCACATTCCCAGCCACAGGGCGTGCCTTAATAAGCATCGCCCGCTCCCAAGTTTGTCCATATTCTAGATAATGGGAAAGAGTGGCATCCAAATTCAAACAAATCGCAGCACCATCACCACCAGGTCGAAGCCGCATGTCCACAGGCCAGACAATGCCAAGTTCGGTTGGTTCAGACATAAGTTTGATAAGCATGCGAGATAAATGATTATAATATTCTTTGGCAGGCACACTGTTGCGCCCGCCTTCAGTATTACCTTCACCTTGCCAAACAAATAATGGGTCAACATCCGAGCCAAGGTTTAATTCATTACCACCCAGTTTACCCAAACCAATGACACAAAACTTACCACCATTTAATACCCCAAAACGCGGTGCTATTAAGCACTCTGCCATTTCAACGGCTTGTTGTAACAGAGCTTCCGCAACATGCGTGATTGCTTGATATGAAGCTTCAATGTCAGCATGAATACCTAGCTCCCACCAAATAATATGTCGCATGCTTTTTTGTTTAAGAAGACGTAAATGCCGCATGCATTCCGCCAAATCACGACTACCTAAGGTAGGAAACCAAACTTCACGCTTATCAGGCAAAACGGCATGTACTTCATCTTGAAAAATTAACTGATACTCATTTTCATCTGCCGTGCGCATCAAAGCTTCAAACAAGGGCGAAATCCTTAACAAGCGCTGGGCATTATTCCTCAACACATCAGAAGCATTTTCTAAACAAGCAAAGTCCATAGCCAGAATATACCCCTCTTTTATGCACAAAAAAAGACCGCCACTTTCGTGACGGTCTTTTGAATTTCACAATCTCAAAGAGATTATACTGAGTAATACATTTCCATTTCAATTGGATGTGGACGCATACGAAGTTCAGTTACATCATCCATTTTCATGGAGATATAAGCATCAATCATATCATCATCCATCACACCACCGACTTTCAAGAAGTCACGGTCTGCATCCAAAGCTTCCAAAGCTTGATCCAAACTTGAACATACTGTTGGAATCTTCGCAGCTTCTTCTGCTGGCAAGTCATACAAGTTCTTATCTGCCGCTTCGCCTGGATCAATCTTGTTAGCAATGCCATCAAGACCCGCCATCAACAATGCTGTAAAGCCCAAGTATGGGTTTGATGAGCAATCTGGGAAGCGCACTTCAATACGACGAGCTGGATCAGAATTGACCACAGGAATACGAATCGAAGCTGAACGGTTACGATTTGAATAAGCCAACATCACTGGCGCTTCAAAGCCTGGAACCAAACGCTTGTATGAGTTGGTAGAAGCATTGGTGAATGCATTCAACGCACGTGCATGTTTGATGATGCCACCAATATACCACAAAGCTTCTTGAGAAAGGTTGGCATACTTATCACCTGCAAATAAGTTTGTTCCATCTTTCCAGATTGATTGATGCACATGCATCGCAGTACCGTTATCACCATAAATAGGCTTCGGCATGAATGTAGCAGTTTTGCCATAAGCATCCGCAACATTATGCACTACATATTTATACCATTGGGCTTTATCAGCTTGCTCAATCAACTGACCAAAACGCATTGCCAATTCACATTGACCTGCTGTTGCCACTTCATGATGATGACATTCCATATGAATACCAAGATCAGTCATGACCAATGACATGTCATTACGCATTTCATGCAATGTATCTACTGGTGGAACGGGGAAATAACCACCCTTCACTTTAGGACGATGACCAGTGTTGCCACCTTCATAACTCTTGTTTGAATTCCAAGCAGCTTCTTCAGAATCAATCGTATAACCACAAGAACCCATTTCATTGCTATAACGCATGCCGTCAAAAACGAAGAACTCAAGTTCTGGGCCAAAGTATACAGTGTCTGCAATGCCAGCAGACTTGATATATTTCAATGCACGCTGCGCAACCTGACGAGGGCAACGGTTATAATCTTGCCCAGTAATTGGATCGATTACCTGAGAAACAAGTACCAACGTCGATGCTTCAAAGAAAGGGTCAATACGCGCACTTTCTGGATCAGGAATCAAAGACATGTCCGAGTTATTAATATCACACCAGCCCTCAATTGAAGAGCCATCAAAAGCAAAACCATCTTCAAAGCTATCTTCATTCAATTCGTGGATTGGGAATGTTACATGCTGCCATTTGCCTTTGGTATCCGTAAAACGAACATCAACAAATTCGCATTCATTTTCTTCGATAAGTTCGAAGACCTTTTTAATCGCGTCGCTCACAACTATTCTCCTCTGGGGGTAAGTTTTGCCCATGCAAATAAGCAGGTGGAACGATACACGCCTCTCATAAATTCACAATGCCTTACATTTTAAATGTATAAAAGGATTATTTAAGAAGGCTTTAATTATTAAGCAGTCTGAATCTATACCTTGGGGTGCAACATGGTTGTAGGGTCAAGCAACGTATCCAATTCAGATGAGGAGAACACACCTTGCTCCAAACAAAGCTGGCGTACTGTTTTCCCTTCTTTAACAGCCTGTTTGGCAAGTTCAGAAGCCTTATCATAGCCCATCATCGGAGCTAGCGATGTTACCATGCTCATACTCCATTCAATCTGCTGCTCACATTTCTCACGATTCGCCTCTAAACCTGCAATACATTTATCTGCAAACATCATCACCGCATTCGCTAAAATAGATTCCGACTCCAAAAGATTATGTGCCATCACAGGCAACATGACATTCAAATCCAGTAAGCCCGATGCACCACCAAAAGCAATCGCAGCATCATTGCCAATCACCTGCGCACAAACTTGTGCCATCGATTCTGCAATTACTGGATTTACCTTACCTGGCATAATAGATGAGCCAGGTTGCACAGCAGGAACACTAATTTCACCTAAGCCGCAACGTGGTCCCATATTTAGCACGCGAACATCATTAGCAATTTTCACCAACGACACAGCCAACGTCCGCAATGCACCAGAGAGCTCTACAGCAGCATCTTGCGCTGCCTGCGCTTCAAAGTGATTCTCAGCTTCACTAAATGGAATATCATAAAGACTGGATAGTTCCTCAGCCATACGCGCACCAAATTCAGGATGCGTATTCAAGCCCGTACCAACAGCCGTACCGCCTTGTGCCAGCTCTGTAATACGCGGCAAGCAAGACTCTAAACGCGCCATACCAAGCTCAATTTGACGTGCCCAAGAAGATATTTCTTGTCCCAATGTAATCGGTGTTGCATCCATCAAATGTGTACGCCCAATTTTCACAACATCCATGGTTGCATCCGACTTCTGCTGTAAAACAACATGTAAATGTTTCAATGCAGGCATGAGTTGATGCATCAATACATCCGCAGCCGCCACATGTATGGCTGTCGGAATCACATCATTGGAAGATTGCCCCATATTCACATGATCATTGGGATGAACCTTTGTCAAAGGCTCCAATTGCGTACAACGGTGTGCAATGACTTCATTGGCATTCATATTGGTGGATGTACCTGAACCTGTCTGGAAAATATCCAATACAAAGTGCTTATCCCAATCACCATTCGCCACTTCAGATGCTGCTTTTTGAATCACCTTATAAAGCGATGCATCCAACTTACCCAAATCTGTATTCACCTTAGCCGCCGATTGTTTAATACGTCCCAAAGCTTTGATAAAAGTGCGTGAAAAACGCAGGGATGAAACAGGGAAATTCTCAACTGCTCGCGCTGTGGATGCTCCATACATTGCATCCATTGGCACCTGCATTTCGCCCATCGAGTCACTTTCAATCCGCATGTTCTTATCCGTCATACCTGTTCCCACCCATTATATTCCATTATTATTTATCTCGTTTTAACCACAGCATGGTGACATCATCATCCGCTGCCAGCTTGCCAAAATCATTGAGCTCTTCCTGCAAGCCTTGTGACAGAAGCTTAACATCTAAGTTGCCATGTTCTGCAAACCACTGCTTCACTCTCGCTTCACCAAACATCTCATCTGAATCGTAGTCGCGTGCCTCTGTAATACCATCACTGTATAGCAATAAAGCATCGCCTTTTTCAAGCATATATTCAGAAACTTCAAACTTTAAATCTTCCTGCAAACCCATCGGCGGCGATGAGGCTTCAAATGCTTCCACCTTTCCATTTCGACACAACAATGCTGGAACATGCCCTGCATTCAACCACAACAACAAGTTCGATTCAGGCTGAAGTTTTGCTAAAAACAATGTTACAAAACGTCCGCCCGTTAATGTTTCACACAATGTATTGTTCACATATTCTACTGCTTTTTCAAAAGGCAGTTCTAAATGTGCCAATGCATGCAGCATGGCTCGCAAGTTTGCCACCGTCAGCGCAGCGGGATAGCCCTTACCTGCAACATCTGCAACCACCAACCAGATACGACCATCAGGCAAGACAATATGATCATAATAATCACCTCCCACAGCCTCACAACTTTGTTCAAAACCCAGCACCTGATAATTGTTAATTTCGGGAACATCTACAGGTAACATGGCATGATGAATTTCCACAGCGATTTCCAACCCATGTTTTAATTCTTCACGTTCTCTCAAACCTGAAAAAGCTGTATTCATACCTTTCGCCAATGTACCAAACTCATCATCACTCAACACCGCCACGCGACCATCATACTGACCTTGCCGCATACGCTCCAAACCAATAGAAAAACTTGCCATCACCTGTTTTAGAATCTTACCAACCGTAAAAACAAGCCATGCACCCGCTAATATCAATAACACAAACAACACACCCGCTTGCAATAAAATAAACTGTTGTTCAGATACAGTATCTGCGCCCAAAATAAGATAAACAAAGAACGCCAAAATACTGGCTGGCAAGGCACTGGTAATCAAAAAGATAACCCATGGTCGCCGTGATATTTTATTCCAGTGTAATATGCTGCCATAATCATCATTCAAGGTGTGTAAAAACAAGCCTTTTTCAGCGAGTTCAGCACGCAAGCGAACGCTAAATGCCAACGTCATAGACAAAGCCATACTCGGTGCCAGCACCCCTGCACCATACAATAATGATAATGCCAAAGCGATCGACATACGTGGTGTTAAAAGTGCATCACTTATCACAGCACCCACATTTAGCACCACAATCAGATAAATAGCACAGCATAAACCCGCAATAAAAAAACCTTTGAAAGCCCGTTTGGGCAACAATGAAATACCCTGCTCCAAGTATTTATGCGAGCTACGTGTCGATTTATCTAACCATGATTGTGCTTTTTTAAGCGGCCCGTAAACCCAAATCGCCGCACCTACAAATACCGTGATAAACACAGCTAAATCAAGTAGTGATAACCACCACGGAATGGCAATGGATGCACTATTACCAAACATGCGCATTACCCACTGGGCAGCGATAAAAACCGCCAAAAGCGGCCATAAAACAACA
>JALUXZ010000189.1 GCA_027018935.1 Mariprofundaceae bacterium | reverse complement strand
TGGCAGCGGATTTAACGCGTGATGAACATCGAACCAAGGCGATGGCAATGATTGGCATTACCATTGGTATTTCTTTTGCGATTTCTATGGTGCTTGCGCCGATTTTGAATGCTTGGATTGGTGTGTCTGGCATTTTCTGGTTAACAGGTGTATTGGCGTTGTTTTCCATTTTAATTTTGTATGTTGTGGTTCCTGACCCTGTGAATACATCTCACCATAGTGATAGCGAAGTAACCATGGGCATGTTTTCAGAGATTTTACAGCATGGTAGCTTATTGCGCTTGGATGCAGGTGTGTTGATGTTGCATGCATCGCTAACTTCACTGTTTGTGGTTTTGCCTTTGGTGTTAGCTGATAAACAACTGGATTTATTGGCAATGCCCGATCAATGGAAGTTATATTTGCCAGTGATGTTGCTCTCTTTTGTATTGATGATTCCATTGATTATCGTGGCTGAAGCCAAGCGTAAAATGAAACAAATTTTTGTACTCTCTATTGCCATGTTGATTGCAGCATGCGTCATGCTCGCCATGGCGCATACATCCTTATTTTGGATTGCTATCGCCTTATTATTATTTTTTATAGGCTTTAATACTCTAGAGGCGAGCTTACCTTCCTTGGTGGCAAAATATGCACCTGTTGGTGCCAAAGGCACTGCTGTTGGTGTGTTTAATACCAGTCAATTTTTTGGTGCATTTTTAGGCGGATTGTTGGGTGGTTTGGTGTATCACCCCGATATACAAAATTATGCTACAGTATTTTGGGTAGTTGCGGGTGTACTTGTGTTATGGTTGCTGCTTGCATTGGGTATGACACAACCACCCTATTTGGCATCACGCTCTTTTACGGTGGCATTGAAATCGCAAGCAGAAGCCAAAGCTTTAGAAGATAAGCTACTTGCCTTGCAAGGTGTGGCAGAGGCAGTTGTTGTGCTTGAAGAATCGACCATTTATTTCAAAGTTGATAGTAAAGTTGTGGATGAGAAAGAAGTATTTAAAGTGCTAAAGAACACATAACGGCACATATATTGCTTGGTAAATCATGTTGCGTGGTATGAAGGGAGAAATGATGAAAAATTTTTTTGAGAATGTGCTATGGAATTCACGCTATATTGTGTTGTTGGCGGTATGGTCATCTATTGTAGGTATGCTTTTGTTATTTATTTTATCTGCTATGGATATGGTACATTTGGCTTGGGAATTTATTGAGATGGTTTTTCTGGGGGTCGAGAAAGTTCATTTTCATGTTACTGTGGTAAGCCATGTGATTACGGCTGTGGATGATTTTTTATTGGCAACTGTACTGCTCATTTTTGCATTGGGTTTGTATGAGCTATTTATTGCAAAAATTCGTGTCGCCCATGAGGAGGAGAATGCCAATAATATCTTGATGATTTCCAGTCTGGATGATTTGAAAGATAGATTGGGTAAAGTGATTTTGATGATCCTTGTTGTGGCATTCTTCAAAAATGTATTGCATGTAACATTTGATGATCCATTGAATATTTTGTATATGGGTGCTGGTATTTTAATGGTATCGCTTGCCAGTTATTTCAGCCATAAGGCAGGGAGTCATTAAGCATGTCCACATCGGGTAGGATTTGGCTTGAGCGAATACTCGATTTCTTATTGTTTGT
>JALUXZ010000188.1 GCA_027018935.1 Mariprofundaceae bacterium | reverse complement strand
GTTGGTAGAAATGAGAGAAGATGAACTACACACACTGGATGATATAGGCTGTTTTTTACATGCCACATCATGCTCTACGATGGAACTCCAAGGCAGCAAAGCGGATGTTTATAAGTGGCTAGAAAAGGATAGCTGTTGGAATGGATGAATTTAGTGCCAGCCCTCGTATGAATCATTACGAAAGAGAAAGACACTCACCCGACTTTATAACTGTAAAACAGTTAGCAAAAAATCTTGATGTGCCAACTGCTTATTTTTATGCCGAAGAAGACTGGCTAGCAGAATCTATCATTTCGCTATTTCACAAAAATCGAGGGGTCTCTAAATAGACATAAGCACTTATTTTTATATAAAAAAAGCCCGCCAAAATAGCGGGCTTTAAGAAACAACATCATTAACAAGGCTCTTTCAATTTAAAAGAACTTGTAATAATTAAACATTAGCGGCGGCTAGTAACTTCCAATAAATGATAACCGAATTGTGTTTTTACAGGGCCTTCAACAGAGCCGACTTCAGCAGAAAATACGACTTTATCAAATTCAGGAACCATTTGACCTGGTCCAAATTCGCCTAAATCACCACCACTACGCCCCGATGGGCAGCTTGAATGCTCTTTTGCTACATCAGCAAAGCTCGCGCCTGCTTCAATCTCTGCTTTTAGCTCATTACATTTATCTTCCGTATCCACCAAAATATGGCGTGCGCATGCTCTAGACATATTGACCTCGTTTAAAAATAATCGCGTGATTATCGGTATTTCATACGATGACGCAACTTTAAGAGCCTTATTTACTTACAACTGCTCAAAGTTGAGTAATGATTTTTTCCAGTCTGAGCCATAATGAAAGCCTCCCAAACCACCCGCTGCAACAACCCGATGGCACGGGATTATAATCGGAAATGGATTGGCTCCCAAAGCTTGTCCCAAGGCTCGCGGTGCGGTACTTAAAGTTTTCGCTAATTCTCCGTAAGTCTTCACCTTGCCATATGGAATCGCACACAAGCCATGCCTTAATTTTCTCTGAAAGTTGGTTTTGGCGGGTGCCAAGGCAGGTAATGCCTGTGTTGTCCCTGAAAAGTATGCCGATAACCATGCTGAAACAGGGTTATCATGTTTGGCATGCATCATATCTGATTGCTGCAAAGTTAACCCATGACACAAGCCTTCATGCCAATCATAGTGGATAACACCAAAGGGTGATTGAAAGCTGTACATCAATGTTGCACAGTTTTGGAAAAAAGCTGAATCACCACCACACCCGCAATAATCAACCCCATGCCCAGCATGGCTGGAACATCAGGGACTTGTTTGTATATCACTGCCGCTACCATAGCCACCAATACAATGCCAATACCCGACCAAATCGCATACGTAATACCCACAGGAATGGTGCGAAGCGTTAACGCCATAAAATAAAATGCAACCCCATAACCCACAATCACCAATATACTTGGTATAAGCTGGGTAAACTCTTGTGATGCTTTGATAGCACTTGTCGCTATCACTTCTGCCACAATCGCAATCGCCAAATAAACATATGCCATATCTCACCCCTTTCAAAACATCATAAGAGTTTTGCTATATCCTAAACTTTACGTCATTCCCACAAAGTCACAAATAAAAGTAATGCTTAAGAGCAAGCCTAACTCCCTGTCCAAACTGCGCCGAAGCGGTGCTATCTAAAAGCTGTATTGCTGCCTTGGGCACATCATGTACATTTCCCATGCTATGATGCATTTTTTTATAAATTTGGATTGGCCGTTATTTTTCTCCGCTTTAATTTCTTCCACCCTGCTCCCCGGTGGCTCAGAAGCCTTATTGCTTTATCGCTTACATGAAGGCGGCAATGCCGTTATTTTGGTGATGATTGCCACCATTGGCAATGTGCTGGGCAGTTTGATTACCTATGGTTTGGGGCAACTAGGGAGCAAGGCGATTCATGAAAAATGGTTGGGTATGGATGATAAGAAAATCGAACGTGCCGAATCTTGGTTTGGGAAGTACGGGCAAGTTTCCTTGCTGTTTGCATGGCTACCAATTGTAGGAGACCCATTATGCTTGGTTGCCGGCTTGCTTCGCAGCCCTCTGATATGGTTTGTTGTATTGGTCACATTGGGTAAATTTGCACGTTATGCTTTGCTAGTAGGGCTGCTTTCTTGAATTCGGGGAGATTATCAGTTGATAGATTCGTCAAACAGGATCTTAGCATGGTGTATGATGCGCTCTTCCACTTCTTGGCGTGTAGCTTTGATGCCAAGTTGATGCATGGATGTGACAGGTGCATCGCGCATACCGCAAGGTACGATACCTGAAAAATGTTGTAAATTGGGTGAAATATTGAGGCTGACACCATGAAAGGTGATCCATTTTCGACAACGTACGCCTACAGCAGCTATTTTAAGTCCATTCACCCACACGCCAATACCACGGGAATCGCGCACGCCCTGAATATCAAAATCTTGTAAGGTGTTGATGATTAAGCTTTCCAAACGCTGGACATGTAGGTGTAAATCTTTTTCATGCTGAATATCCACCAGAGCATAACAAATCAACTGCCCGGGCCCATGATATGTCACTTCACCGCCGCGACCCGTAGAATAAACGGCAATGCTTTCACCGTTTACTTCACGTGTTAATACATCGGATTCTTGGGCAGATGTTCCGAGTGTATAGGTTGGTGGATGTTCTGTTAGAATAAGCGTGTTGGGTGCTTTGCCGTTTAAGATGTTCGTAACAATGCTTTCCTGCTCGTCGATGGACTCTGGGTAAGCTTGTTGGTGATGGTGAATCATTTGCATGCCCTAAGCTTAACCTTTTTCCACTGTATTTGTACAAAGCGAGCTAGTCTCTTAGAGTCTCCGCCCTTATATGCTAAAGGGAGAGTGCTGTGTCCAAAGCCCAGAAAAATGTAAAAGATAATGATGCGATTGAAAGCTTAAGCTTTGAAGGCGCACTGACAGAGTTAACTGGATTGGTAGAACAGCTAGAATCAGGTGAAATGTCTTTGGAAGATAGTGTGTCATCGTTTGAAAAAGGCGTGAAACTTTCACGACGTTGTGAATCATTGCTAGATGGTGCGGAGCAGCGTTTGCAAATTCTTAATGGCAATGACGAATGACCAATAAACCCATGCAAGCGCCTGATTTTTTGGCTGATTATGCCAAGAAACTTGAAGCTTCTGTGAAAAAAGTAATGGCAGAGCGTAAGCAAGTGGTTGAGCCGCGCTTGTGGGATGCCATGTCGTATGCCTTGCTTGCAGGTGGTAAACGTGTGCGCCCTGCATTGGTTTTGGCCTGTTTTAAAGCTTGTGGTGGCATAAATGAAAGCGTGGCAATGCCAGTGGCTGTTAGTATTGAATGCATGCATACATATTCGTTGATTCATGATGATTTACCTTGCATGGATGATGATGATTTACGCCGTGGTAACCCAACATGCCACAAGAAATTTGATGAGGCGACTGCTGTTTTGGCTGCGGACGCTTTGCAAACACTTGCCTTTGAATTGTTAACCCATATTGATACGCCTGCTGATACACGTATTGAATTGGTGCGCCGATTAGCCATTGCGGCGGGAGCGCAAGGCATGGTTGGTGGGCAAATGATGGATATGGCTGCCGATGCGGGTGGGGTTCAGAGTGTTTTGGAAGTTGAGCGTATTCATTTGCATAAAACAGGTGCATTAATTCGCTATAGTTGTGAAGCAGGGGCTTTGCTTGCAGGTGCAAGTGAGAAAGAGCTGCATGCCTGTTCGCGTTATGGCGAGGCTGTTGGTTTATTATTTCAAATTGCAGATGATATTTTGGATGCGACGGCAACATCCGAAGATTTGGGTAAAAGTGCGGGCAAAGATGAAGCGCAAAACAAGGCGACTTATGTCTCCATTGAAGGCTTGCAACGCGCGCGCGAGTTGGCTGAGAATCTTAGATCGATTGCACTTGAAGCATGTGATGGATTGCTTAAGCAAGGTGAGGATTTACAGGCTCTTGCCGATTATATTTTGGAGCGCGGTCAATGAGTTATTCCTTGTTAAAAAGTATCCGAGGCACTGCTGATGTAAAAGCTTTGTCACGCCAAGAATTACCGCAATTAGCACAAGAAATGCGTGATTATATGATTGAAACGCTAGCCCCAATTGGTGGGCATTTGGGTGCGGGATTGGGCGTAGTGGAATTATCGATTGCCTTGCATTATTTATATAACACCCCCGAAGATAAAATCGTTTGGGATGTTGGACATCAAGCTTATCCACACAAAATTTTAACAGGTCGTTTATCAGGCATGCCGAGCATGCGCCAATATGGCGGCTTGAATGGCTTTACCAAACGCAAAGAATCGGCGCATGATGCTTTTGGCGCAGGCCATGCATCCACCTCTATTTCAGCCGCTTATGGCATGGCTGTGGGTCGCGATTTAAAGGGCGAGAAACATCATAGTATTGCCATCATTGGTGATGGTGCTTTGACAGGTGGTATGGCATTTGAAGCACTTAACCATGCTGGCGCACGTAAGAATAATTTGTTGGTCATCCTTAATGACAATGAAATGTCGATTGCCCCAAACGTAGGGGCGATGTCTTCTTATTTGGCACGCATTATTACGGGCAAGCCTTATACATCTGCCAAAGATGTTGCCAAACGTGTCTTAGAAAAATTGCCGGGTGCATTGGATGTTGCCAAACGTCTGGAAGAGCACGTGAAAGGCATGATTACCCCTGGCACATTGTTTGAAGAAATGGGCTTTCGTTATGTCGGTCCAGTTGATGGGCATGATTTTGAGCATTTATTGCCAACACTGGAAAACTGTAAAGATTTGAATGGTCCGATTTTGTTACATGTATTAACCAAAAAAGGTTTGGGCTTCTCACCAGCTGAAGAAGATCCAGAAACATGGCACGGACTTGGCCCTTATTGTTTGGAATCGGGCAAGCCTATTCAATCTACGAACCCAGCACCAAGTTATACGCAGGTTTTTGCTGATACCTTGGCTGATTTGGCTGATAAAGATGAGCGCATTGTTGCGATTACGGCTGCTATGCCGGGCGGTACGGGTTTAACGCGTTTTGCCAAACGTCATCCAGAGCGTTGTTTTGATGTCGGTATTGCCGAGCAGCATGCGGTAACCTTTGCAGGTGGCTTGGCTGTGGAAGGTAAGCGTCCTGTTGTAACGATTTATTCGACATTTATGCAGCGTGCTTATGACCAAATTATTCATGATATTTGCATTCAGAATTTGCCAGTGGTGTTTTGCATGGATAGGGCAGGTATTGTTGGTGCTGATGGTGCGACACATACGGGTATGTTTGATGTTGCCATGATGCGCAGCCTACCGAATATGACGGTGATGGCTCCCAAAGATGAGCAGGAGCTAAAAGATATGCTGGCAACGGCATTTACCCTTGATGGTCCTTGTGCGATTCGTTATCCGCGCGGTAATGGTTTGGGTGTAGAAGAGCGTGAACCTAGCGTTTTGCCTGTGGGTAAGGGTGAAATTATATGTGAAGGTGATGCTGGCCTAGTAATTTCAGTCGGCACACGTTTTGCCGATGCCAAAGCTGCGCTGGATGTATTGAAAAATGAAGATAATCGTTCATTCACATTGCTAAACTTACGATTTATTAAGCCGTTGGATATGAATTTGATTAAGAAGCATTTAAAATCGGACAAGCCGCTCATTGTTATTGAAGAAGGTGTGGCTGAAGGCGGTGTTGGCGAGGCGATTGCAGTGCAGGCTTTAAAACATGGCTGGAGTGGAACATTCAAGCATATGGCGATGCCTGATGTGTTTCCAGAGCATGGCACACAGGCTGAAATATTGCGTGACTTACAATTGGATGAAGTCGCAATCACCAAAGTACTCCGTAATATTTAAATGAAAAAACTTCGGCTGGATCATTTAATTTTTGAGCGTGGTTTAGCTGATTCCACCAATCAAGCTCAGCGACTTATCATGGCTGGGCTGGTTTATGTGAATGGGCAGAAATCTGATAAAGCAGGTCGCAAGGTCTTATCTGATATTGAATTGGAAGTGCGTGAAACCTTGCGCTATGTCTCGCGTGGTGGGTTAAAACTTGAAGGGGCACTTGAGTTCTTCCCTTTTGAGAGCAAGGGCGCAGTGTGTTTGGATGTTGGTGCTTCCACAGGTGGATTTACCGACTGTTTACTACAAAATGGCGCAGTGAAAGTTTATGCCGTCGATGTTGGGCATGGGCAATTGCACTATAAGATGCAGCAGGATGAGCGTGTTATTAATTTAGAAAAAACACATGTGCGTTTGTTGACCCCTGAAATTATTCCTGAATCAGTCGATGCGTTGGTGATGGACACATCGTTTATCTCATTGGAAAGAGTGCTGCCACCATCATGGCCGTTTCTTAAAGTCGGTGGTTGGTGTGTGGCGTTAATCAAACCGCAGTTTGAAGTCGATGCCAAACACTTGAAAAAAGGCGTGGTGCGTGATGATGTTATTCGCCAACAGGCAGTGAATAAAATTGTAAGTTTTGTAGAGTCAGCGTTGGCAGGTGTTGAGGTTGTAGGTGTGACTGAATCGCCGATTCATGGCCCGAAAGGCAATGTTGAATTTTTACTGGGATTAAAGAGAGTTGAATGAACCGCTGGATTCATTTTATCAACTAACACCTGAGCAGGTGTTAAGAGCCATTGAAAGCCTTGGTTTTGCATGCAATGGTTACCAGTTGGGTTTGAATTCTTATGAGAACCGCGTGTATCAAGTTGGACTTGATGATGGCTCTTTTGTGGTGGCAAAATTTTACCGTCCTCAGCGTTGGTCTGATCAGGCGATTCTTGAAGAGCATGTGTTTACGCTTGAATTAGAGGCACTGGATATTCCTGTTGTACCACCTTTACAGATTCAACAGCATACCCTTCACCACTTTGAAGGTTATCACTTCTCCCTTTACCCCTTAAGGGCGGGTAGAGCACCAGACTTGGAAAATAAAGAACATTTGCAACAGCTTGGAAGGTTTATAGGACGCATTCATGCTTTGGGTGCCGAGCATGCATTTAAATATCGCCCTGTCTTGGATGTGCATACGTTTGGTGATCATGCCTATGATTATCTATTAGATAAAAAGTTTATTCCTTCGGAGTTGGAACTGGCTTATGAGCCATTGGTTGAAGCCCTTCTTGATAAAATTGAGTCTATTTTTGATGATGTTCAACCCAGCTATATACGCCTGCAAGGTGATGCTCACCCGGGTAATATTTTATGGAGACCTGGTTTGCAAGGGGCTTCAGGTCATCCATATATTCTTGATTTTGATGATGCGCGTATGGGACCAGCCGTGCAGGATTTATGGATGTTCCTTTCAGGGGATAAAGCCACGATGGAAAGCTCCTTAAATCATTTGCTCAATGCATATAGCGAATTCTATTCATTCAACACTTCTGAATTGCGACTGATTGAGCCTTTACGCACATTGCGTATATTGCATCATGCTGCGTGGTTAGCGAAACGCTGGGATGATCCTGTGTTTAAACATGCATTTCCATGGTTTAACACGCAAACCTATTGGCAGGAACATATACTCACACTAAAAGAGCAGGCGGCATTATTGCATGAGGAGCCATTACAATGGATTTGAATGAGCGAATGATTGAGCTGGAGACCAAATCATCATACCAAGAGCATTTGATACAAGAGCTGAATGAGGTCATTATTTCTCAGCAAAAACAAATAGATGCGTTGGAGGCAAGTATACAGCGCATGTCTGACTACCTTAAAAATAACCAAGGCTCGCAATTGGCAAGACCAGACGAAGAAGTGCCACCACCGCATTATTAGCTTGGACTATTCATGAATCACCGTGATGATCGCGCTGGACATTTGCAGCAACGGATTTCGAGGAGGAAGTGCGTAGCTATGCATACGGACGACCGACGAGGGATTTGTTGCAAGCAAATGAACAAGCGAGGGCGCGGCAGCATTCATGAATAATTCAGGTTAGGGTTGAATTGAGTTTATTGCCCCATGTGAGGGAAGCTTGAATATATTTTATCCTTGTGCTTTGAATCTTTGTTTGAAAATAGTTCACACAAGGCAAAAGTGTCATTATTTGTTTGTATCACTCAATTAAAATAATTTATATGCTTGTTAAGCTGGGTGATTAGAGGCTTTTTATTAGCGTAGAAACCTTTTTATTGTAAGGGAGTTCTTTTGTTTATGAAATTACGCGTTATGATTCCGCCCGCTGGATTATTCGTTAAGATGAATAGCCAGTGTTGTAATAATAGTTAAGAGGTTTTTTTTATGTCAGTTTCAGGTACAGTTAAATGGTTCAACGATACTAAAGGTTTTGGTTTTATTGAACAAGAAGGCGGCGATGATGTTTTTGTTCATCATAGCGTAATTATGATGGATGGTTTCAAAACTTTGGCTGAAGGCCAACGTGTAAGCATGGACGTTACCCAAGGTTCTAAAGGCCCACAAGCTGAGAACGTAATTCCTGAGTAAGAATTTATAACAAAGAGACAGTTATATGACGCATCAAGCGATTGCAGTCATGGTCTCTGGACGCGGCACAAATTTAGCAGCTATTTTGGAGGCTGCTAGCAAAGGGAATTGCCCAGTTGATGTTCGCGTTGTTATTTCCAATAAGGTGGATGCACCTGCATTACGTATTGCACGTGATGCAGGTGTTGAAACTGTTCTTTTTATCAATCCAAAAGATTATAAAGATCGCGATGCTTATGATAAAGCATGTGCCGATGTGATTGAAAAAGCGCAATGTCAGTGGATTGTTTTGGCTGGTTATATGCGTATTCTTTCTTCTTTTTTTGTAAATCATTTTCTCAATCGTATTATCAATATTCATCCTGCATTGCTTCCTGCATTTACGGGAGCTGATGGTGTGGGCGATGCCTTGGCTTATGGGGTGAAGGTGGCTGGGTGTACAGTTCACTTGGTCAATGAAGAGGTGGATGGCGGTGCGATTTTAGCACAAGCGGTTGTGCCCGTGTTGGACGATGATAATCGAGACTCTTTACATCAACGTATTCAAGCTGAAGAGTATAAGTTATACCCTCAAACGCTTTCTCGTATGGTTCAATGTGGATTTTCGATGCATGCTCGCCGTATTGTGTGGGGCAAAGCTTAAAACACCTTTGAAATCAATGGGTCGTCCCTGAGGCAATGTCTATGAATTGTGTGGCAATAAAGCGATTGGATTTTAGCCTGTAAAGTTAAACATTGATTGTATTGGGTATTGAAGGTGCTATGCAGGAATTCAACCACTGTGCGCTGAAGCACACAGAATGCTAATAACGACTAGAAGTCGTCCTTTTACTCTATCCTGAACAAATCTTTGCCACTATCTTCCTCTTCAAAGTGGTGAGAGATATAATCCTCTATCATCTTGGAAGAAACATTCCCTGTACTCACAGCAAAATACCCTCTTGCCCACAGGTGCTGACCCCAGTATTGCTTCTTTAAGTGAGGAAATTCTTGCTGAAGTTTCCGTGAACTCTTTCCTTTCAGATACTGCACCAACTTTGATATGGATGTCGAAGGATCTATCGAAACTAGAAGATGAACATGATCCTTGCTTACAACTCCTGAAATGATTTCTGCATTCTCCTCTGTGCATATCCTACGTAACATATCTCGCGTACGTATCGCTACATCATCTCTTAGAATCTTATAACGATATTTCGTAATCCAAACTATATGAATTTCTATGCTAAATATGCTATGGCTCGATTTCCTATAACTCTTTCCCATGCCTAAACTATAACATGCTGAAG
>JALUXZ010000187.1 GCA_027018935.1 Mariprofundaceae bacterium | reverse complement strand
CCATGAAAAAAGCCAATCGCTTGATTGGTGTGTCGATGCCTGAAGCAGGGGTTTCTAAAATTGTCAGTGTGGATTTGGAAGCTATTCCTGAAGATTAACCCCACTCCCGAGCCAATCTAAAAAAACAAAGCATCAAAAACACCACATTACTCGCAATACAAGATGCTCTTTGCAACCATTGTATATAGCAATAGTTGCATATAACAACTAATATACCTAAGGTTCGCTCCATGAACGATCACACAACACATATACCAAGCGAATTTAAACTGGAACAAGCCATTGGCTTTCATGTCAATCGAACGGCGTTTCTCATGACTGAAGAAATTGAACGGCGCATCAACAAGCTAGGGTACAATATATCAACCCAAGATTTTGCCATTCTTTTTCGCTTACTCAAACAAGGCTCTATGACACAGGTTCAAATAGCCAAACTACTCATGCGCGATAAAACAACCATCACCCGCCGTATTGATGCTTTGGTAAAAAAACAATATGTGCAACGCACAGCAAGCCCCGATGATCGCCGGCTTTTTCTGATCGAGCTCACCGAAACGGCACATGAAGCACTTCAAGTGTTGATTCCTCTGATTGCAAACTTTCAAGAAGAGGTGCTTCACGGCATACCCGATACAGAAAAAGCCACCACCATCAAAACCCTACAGCATATATCCAGCCTACTCATCCACTTAAGAAACAAAGGATTATGATATGAACCATCAACGATTCAGCCACAAGAAAGCCATGTTATTGATATGCTCAATGCTATGGATTACACCAGCCCAAGCAGCTAATACTGTGGACTCAGAACAAGCAACAGCACAAAAAACGGGGCTCGAAATCATGAAGCGTGTGGAAGCACGCGATGATGGCGATGATTTGATTCAAAAAATGAAACAGCGACTGATGGATAAGCGGGGCAATGTCCGTGAGCGGGAAATGATTTCATTTCGTAAAGACTATGGTTTGGATAGTAAAACCGTATCCTTCTTTTTATCGCCTGCAAATGTTCGGGATACCGCCATGCTCACATGGGACTATGCAGATGAAGCTAAGGATGACGATCAATGGCTTTATTTGCCTGCACTCAAAAAAGTGCGCCGCATTTCTTCTTCGGATCGTGGCGATTATTTCATGGGTACGGATTTTACTTTTGAAGATATCAAGCAAACCCCTGAATTAAGCGATTATACATGGACTCTTATTGGCTCAGATACAGTAGATGGTTTTGATGTTTGGGTGGTGGATGCTGAGCCAAAAACCAAAGAACTGAAAAAAGATCTGGGGTACTCCAAAGTGCGTTATTATGTGCGTAAAGATATTGATATGTACATCAAGGTCGATTTCTGGGATAGAAAAGGCAAGGAGCTGAAACATCTGGTTTCCACGGGCATCAAGCTGATTGACGGCATCTGGACGGCGACAGGTGGTGTGATGAGCAATGTGCAAACCAAGCATAAAACAGAGCTTGTTTTCTCTGACCACCAATACAATACAGGTTTGTCTGACCGTTTGTTTACCGGGCGCATGATCAAACGCGGTTATCGCGGTAAATAAGGAGACATATCATGCATAAACTCTTTACCTGGATACTTGAGCATCCGAAGTCTGTACTTCTGATTCTGTTCATCATCACAGCAGTTGCACTCAATGCTATGCGTTCTATACACATTGAAACAGATGTCGATGCCATGCTACCCAAACACAGCGATGCCTATATCAACAAGCAGGTGCTGGATGAAAAGTTTGGCAGCAGTGATTTGGTGATTATTGGTATTCTGAACAATAAAGAGGGAGTGTATAATCAGCATACCCTAGCCTTGGTCAAAGAGTTGACAGACTGGCTCGGTGAGCAGCCTTTATTGCGTACGCTTTCATTGAATGACTTATTATCACTTGCAACCATCAAAGATATTCGCGGCTCGGCTTCTGGGCTGGATGTTGCGCCTTTTATGGAAGATGTCCCTGAAACCCAAGAAGAGATTGCACACTTAAAGCAGCGCATGCATGCGTTTGGTATTTATGAAGATGTGATTGTTTCCGCAGATGGGGTCGGCACGGTGCTTGCCGTTCGCCCACAGCCCAATGCACGAGAGACTTATGCCGAGATTTATGCTTTGGTCAAAGGCAAGGTAGATGAGCTTCAAGCGCGTGGCGGGCATGAGGAGTTCTTTATTTCTGGTCGTCCTGTGATTGAAGGTGTGTTTGGTGTATATATGCCTGAAGAAATGAAGCGTATGCAGCCGATTATTGTCGCGCTTTTGATTCTTCTTTTATATCTATCCTTCCGCTCGCCTCGGGGCGTGGTGCTGCCTTTGCTTACTGTTTTAATTGCAGAGGTGTGGACAGTGGGAACCATGGCGGCTCTGGGATACAATATTTATACGATTACAACGATGCTGCCGATTTTGATTATGGCTATTGGTATTGCAGATGCAGTGCATTTCTTGAGTCGGGAGCGACTGCTGGCGCATTTCTCAGAGTATGCACATCGAAGGGAGCGTATCATTGAGGTGATGCATGAACTCTGGAAGCCGATGGTCATGACTTCGGTCACTACGGGCGCAGGCTTTTTATCTATGCTTACTTCCGATTTACCACCTATTCAGGAATTTGGCATTTTCGCAACCGTCGGCATTGCGTATGCCTTGATTATCACCATGACATTGCTTCCCACTGCATTACTGGTGCTTCCTGAAAAGGAAGGACATGCCAATAAAAAGCCCATGTTTAGTGATTATGTGGAATGGTCAAGCAAGGCTATTCTTGAATACCCCAAACGCATTATGGCATTCTTTGCAGTGTTGGTTGCTATTTCATTGTATGGCGCAGCGCAGCTCACAGTAGATGCATCGATGGTCGCACAATTTAAGCCCAATGACCCTGTGCGACATGCTGATGAAGTGCTCAATCAACATTTTGCAGGAACAACGAGCTTGGACATCATGATTGATACAGGCAAGGAAAATGGCTTGCTGGAGCCTAAGTTCTTACAAAAGATTGTGGACTTGCAAACCGAAATCGAAAAAGACCCTCTGGTTGGCGATACATCATCCATTGCTGAATTTCTGATGATCATGAACAAGGCACTGAATGAGGATAACCCCGAATATTATCGCGTGCCCAATTCTTCAAACTTAGCGGCTCAGTACCTTCTGCTTTATTCTTTCTCAGGCTCTCCTGATGATTTTGAGAAGTTTATGACCAGCGATTATCGCGAAGCGCATGTGGTGATCAATATGAAGAGCGATAGCACGGAAGCTGTAGCGAAGATACTGGAGCGATTACAGGGAAAAACAGCAGCTTGGTTCCCTGAGTCAGAAGGCTATACCGTCAAGTGGGCAGGCACAGGTTACACACTGGATGCTTTGGCCAACATGATTATTGATGGTCAAATAACATCATTGGTATTATCCATATTGGCGATATTCTTATTGTGCCTAGTGATGTTCAAACGCTTATTGATAGCAGTCATTGCCATGATTCCTGTGACACTCGCAGTCACAGTCAACTACGGCACCATGGGTAATATTGGTATCCCTCTGGACTTAGCAACAGCCCTGACAGGCTCAATGGCGCTGGGGATTGGTGTGGATTTCGCCATTCACTATTTACATCGGTATCATGAAGAAAGTGCGGCCAACCATTCATATGAAGAAAGCGTGATAAACACAAACCACAGTGTAGGGCATGCGATTTTGTTCAATACCATTGTGGTCGTGGGTGGCTTCTTGGTCTTGTTGACGGCTAATCTCTACCCACAAATGAAACTAGGGGCATTGATCGCTGCCACCATGGTGATTTGCTATGTAGCTACGGTGTACTTATTCCCTGTGCTGCTGGGATTGGGCAAGGATAAAATAAAAGTATGAAATATATCTTAACCTTATGTATAATCCTTGGGCTGATTGCTGCACCATCAGCCCAAGCAATGGACATGACCGTGCATGGTACTGTGAAAAACGAGACTGCCTACTTTATCGCTGGAAAACAGCGGCTGGATAAAGTGCAAAACCGTTTGGATTTGCAACCAGAAATCATCTTGAATGACCGCTGGGAGTTTCGCAGTCGTTTTTTAGGCTGGTATGACGCTGCTATGGATATTGAATCCACAAACAATACCGACCTCACCCCAAACATTAAAAACTATTACCGTACATTTGCTGAAGTTAAAGAGGCATACCTCCTCTATGCTGGCGATGATTTTGATTTGCGCTTAGGGCAACAGCAAATTGTATGGGGGAAAACCGATGGACTGCGCTTATTGGACATTGTGAACCCCCTCAATATGCAAGAGTTTTTACTGGATGATTTTCTTGATTCGCGTGTCGGTGTTGTTGCGGCTCGACTGAATTATTATGCCTATTTGGGCGGGCATGAGCATGAGTTTGAGTTCTTAGCGATACCAGATGCCAAAGTCACCACATTTGCACCGCGAGGTGCGCGCTGGGCATATGCCACACCAACATTGCCAGCAGGTGTCACGCCCGTTGTACTCCCAGGCAACACACCCCATTGGTCTTTAAGCAATACTGAATATGGTGTGGCTTGGCGCTCCAATATCACAGGTTGGGATCTGTCGCTCAATTGGTTTTATGGTTGGAAAGACAACCCCGTTCTGGAAAAAAGCCTCAAGCTTGGAACACTGTTTGTCACTCCTACCTACCAAAAAATGCATACCATTGGCGGCTCATTTTCCAACGCTTTTGGCGCTTTCGTCTTGCGCGGAGAAGTAGCTGTAAACCTCAATGAACGCATTGCTACAAACACAACCGCAACCCAGTCAACCACATGGAATGCTGCGCTGGGTATCGACTACAACAAGAACAACTGGCGTATGAGCCCACAATTTTTTATTCGTCACTTGAGCAAAACAAGCCGCAATACACTGGAAGCACGCAATGCTGGTTTTGTAAGCTTCATGCTTTCAACCGATTATATGAATGAAAAACTAAAGCCTGAGCTTATTGCGCTGCTGAATTGGTCGGATGGTAGCAGCATGATTCGCCCTAAAGTTTCTTACGCGTTTAGTGATCAAATCACTGCTCGATTGGGGGTTGATATATTCACGGGCAATCAATCCGCCTTTTTCGGGCAATTCAATCAGAACGACCGTGTTTATAGTGAAGTTGAATACACTTTTTAATAAGGAGAATGATATGAAAACAATACTTTTATGGGCAGGCACAAGCCTGCTTCTCGCCTCCAATGCTTATGCATCCGATAGCTCTTTTGCCGAAGGAAAGAAGTTGTTTCAAGAGAACTGCTTCGTTTGCCATAATGCCCAACTGGATCCGCCTCAAGCTCCACCTATGTTTGGCGTGCAAATGAAATACAAAATGGCAACGCCTGATAAAGCTTCCTTTGTTGATAAGATTACAGCATTTGCAACTCACCCCACCGAAGACAAAGCAATATTGAAAAAGCCAGTAGAAGTGCTCGGTGTGATGCCTGATATGGGTTTTGAACAAGAGGATGTACGCAAGATTGCAGCCTACTTGCATGATGAAACCTTTGCTCCACCATGCCAGCACTGGAAAGTGGCGATGAGAATCACCAAAGAACGGCATGACCTGAAGCATCATGATGAAATTAAACAACGCTACAATGCCATGTGTTCAGAAACATCTACGACAAAGCAACACACTCCATTTAACATGCCCACTGCTTCTGCCGCAGAAGAAGGCACACTCAAATATGTCATGCAACAACTGGGTAAAGACTACGCCATACTCAACCAAGCGATTCTAGTGGAAGATTTTGATCGTGCCGCCAAAGCTGCCCATCACATCGCACACCATGACAAACCATCCATGTGGCAAAAAATGAAAATTATGGGTGCGTTGCGTACTGATATGCCAAACTTTAAAAAAGCCGATGGCAAAGTACATAAGCTTGCTTTAACGATTGAACAAGCCGCTCAAGCCAAAGATATGCCCCAGCTTATCCAACAGCAATCCAAGATGCTGAGCGCCTGTATGGGGTGCCATACTTCATACCGTACAAAAGTACGGAATATCTTGAAATAATCCCAAAATATCCCCTGTAACACCGCGTGTTACAGGGGGTAAAGCATGCACCTTAAAGCCAGTATACAGCTGCATCGCTACACGGAAAAGGAGCGAATATGAAACGCAATATAGTAGCTTTCTCACAAAATCAGCACGGTCATTGGGTTGCTGAACTCGATTGTTACCACACCCTGAATGATGCTGTATCGCCCACCGCCCAAGCAGGCAATCGTACAGTCAACTGTCTTCAATGCGATGCACTCAAGTTTCCTGAGGGGCTAACTGCCTACAAGAAAACCCCTACCTTCAGAGAAGCAAGCATTCCTAAGGGGCTGCGCCAACATCACACCACAAAGCTTGGAACTTGGGGGTTGATTCATGTATTGGATGGAACACTCACCTACATACACGAACAAGAAGATATCACGCCAATAAACATCAAAGCAGGTGAAACAGCCGCTGTTCCACCATGCATGCCACATCATGTGCATGCCAGTGGTACCGTTACATTTTTTGTTGAATTTTACAAAAAAATCCCATGACATTAGGAATATGAGCAATCGCGATTAAGGCTTTTCAATGATCACTGGCTTTTCATATTTGAAATCAATTTGCTTAAATGCACTGAGCGAATCGTTTTTAATTTTACGCCAAAATGCATGATCAATTCTTAACCAGCGTTCGATTAAAGGCTCAGGCAAACCAGCCTCTTCAATCGCTTCTCGTAACAAGGCCTGACGCACTTTTAGCAGCTCCTCTGTGATATACATGCGCCGATGAGCAAGTGGTAAATCTTTGCCAGGGTACGGCATATCTCCACCCATTTTCTCCGCCATAAACTGTGTCTGCCGAAGTTCAATCGCCCGTTGATCATGCCCCTCAAAAAACTTTCCAAGCCACGGGTGAGCATACACTTTATCATAGAATGTCGTGTGTATGCGTTCCATCACGGTTAAGCCACCAATCGCATCCAACATGGATTGTTTCATTTATCGCCTCTCCTTTTTTCCTCGGTAGAACATGAAATATTGAAACCATCATCAAGCATGACGAGGTTAAACTATGCAATGATTTGTCAGGATACAAGCATCTCATTGAGGTATAAAGACAAGCCATCATGCCATTGCCTAAGATGAAAAATACTTGGGCATTCTTTTTGGCTATGTAGTCTGCGGGCATGACTTCCTCTTCATCAACATATCAGGCTTTTTGGGACAAACCTAGAACAAGCATCTTTTCATGTTCGTCACAGGCTCAGTTTTATGTAGTTTCCTTGTTGTCAGCACAAAAGATTACCTCATGAATGATGTAAAGAACGCACCAAGAAAAGGCATTTATCTGCTACCAAGCTTGTTTACGATGATGGGTTTATTTGCTGGTTTTTATGCTTTGATTGCTGCCATTCAAGGTAAATTTGAACTGGCTGCATGGGCGATTATTGCCGCAGCTGTGTTTGATATGTTGGATGGTCGTGTAGCCCGCTTGCTGCATGCCGAAACAGATTTTGGCGCAGAGCTAGATTCCTTATGTGATATGACTTCCTTTGGACTTGCGCCAGCCGTGTTGTTGTATCTATGGGCATTGCCCACATTGGGAAAATTGGGGTGGCTCGCAGCTTTTTTGATTGCTGCGTGTTCTGCTTTGCGTTTGGCGCGTTTCAATGTACGCCACGATGTGCAGGATAAAAACTACTTCCAAGGCTTGCCCACACCTGCCACCGCACTGCTGATTGCCTCGGCAGTATTGTTCCATGAGCAAAGTACCATCGCACCAGTACCTTGGTTATGGGGTATCATTGGTGCGTGTTTGGCATGGTTGATGGTTAGCAATGTGCGTTTTATTTCGGGCAAAGATATTGATTTGAAACAAAAGCGCTCATTTACCGTCTTGGTCATTATTTTGGCAGGTATGGTCTTGGTGATGGTGGATCCATACCGTATTTTGTTTGCTGTGTTTTTGGCGTATGTGTTGCACGGTCCGATGTTGAGCTTTTGGCAGAATCGCAAAACTTTGGGGCGCTGGCTGCAACGGCAGCGCAAGGAACCACCCAAAGCACCACCCAAAGCACACCAAGCCGACACACCGAAACCAACGGATAGTGAAAGCTAAAACTTCATAGCTGTTGGGGGTGCTGCGCCCTTCTTTTTTTGTAGGAGTTGATGATGTCTGATCGTCTTTATATTTTTGATACCACTTTGCGCGATGGTGAACAATCCCCTGGATGTTCCATGAACATTGAGGAAAAACTCAAAGTAGCCCATGCCTTATCAGCATTGGGGGTAGATGTGATTGAAGCAGGCTTTCCTGCCGCATCACCAGGTGACTTTGAAGCAGTCAACAGCATCGCCAAAGAAGTAGGAAAAAACACGATTATCACGGGTCTGGCGCGCGCGCATGCTAAAGATATTGAACATGCAGGAGCAGCTATTCGCCCTGCGGGTGATCATGCCCGCATTCATACTTTTATTGCCACCAGTCCCATTCATATGCAAGCAAAATTACGCATGCAGCCCGAAGAAGTCCTGCAACGCGCGGTAGATGCCGTAACACAAGCGCGCGCGCTTGCTCCACAAGTTGAATTCTCGGCGGAAGATGCCGGTCGCTCAGATATGGACTTTCTTTGCCGCATTGTTGAGGCAGCGATTAAGGCTGGTGCTGGCATCATCAATATCCCCGATACCGTTGGTTATATGACACCTACTGAATTTGGTGAACGCATCCGCAGTTTGCGTGAACGCGTGCCGAACTCCGACCAAGCCATTTTCTCTGTGCATTGTCATAATGATTTGGGCTTGGCCGTTGCCAACTCATTGGCAGCCGTGGAAGCAGGGGCAAGGCAGGTGGAATGCACCATCAATGGGTTGGGCGAACGAGCGGGCAATGCCGCTGTCGAAGAAATCGTGATGACATTGAAAACGCGTTATGACCATTATCATATTGATACCGCTGTCGATACCACCAAAATCATCCCCACTTCCAAACTGGTCAGTCAAATTACAGGTATGCCGGTGCAAGCCAATAAAGCCATTGTCGGTGCCAATGCCTTTGCTCATGAATCGGGCATTCATCAAGATGGTGTACTCAAACACAAACAGACTTATGAAATTATGACCCCTGAGTCGGTAGGCTTGAACACCAACCGTATGATTTTGGGTAAGCATTCAGGGCGTGCAGCTTTGAAATCTCGTTATGCTGATTTGGGGACAGAGTTGGATGGTGATGCTTTGAATGCGGTGTTTGCACGCTTCAAAGCACTGGCAGATAAGAAAAAAGATATTTTCGATGAAGATTTGATGACGATTTTGGCAGGCGATGATGAAGTCGATATGGAACGCATCAAATTGATCAGCTTGCATGCAGCTTCAGGCATGGGCGACACCCCTGTGGCTGCTGTTGAGCTGGAGATTGAAGGTGAATTGCTCAAAGCAACGGGGGAAGGTGATGGTCCTGTAGATGCGGCGTTCAAAGCCATCAAATCTTTGGTCGAACCCAATGGTAAACTGCTTTTGTATTCGGTGAATGCGATTACCGCAGGCACAGATGCTCAAGGCGAAGTCACCGTGCGTTTGCAAAATGATGATTTGATTGTCAATGGACAAGGCTCCGATACGGATATTGTTGTGGCATCGGCGAAAGCCTTAGTTGCCGCTCTGAACAAACTGCCCAATATGCACGCACGCAAAGTACATGCACAATATTCTGGCGTTTGAGCGATGACTGCCGCACACCGCAACCGTATTTTTGAAGAAGAAGCCAAGATTTTAGCG
>JALUXZ010000186.1 GCA_027018935.1 Mariprofundaceae bacterium | reverse complement strand
TTTTTCGATCGTGCGCTCAATCGCATTCGGTGAGTGAGCGCAAAGCCATGATTACACAACAAGAAAACCTATCACTGAACAAGCAGTGCCAACTGCTTGATGTAAGCCGTTCCACATTTTATTACCATCCTCAACCCGAATCAGAATACAATCTAATGTTGATGCGCCTATTGGACGAAATTCATTTGGAATATCCATTTTATGGTAGTAGGAGGCTTAAAGGTGCGTTGATGGATAAAGGGTATACCGTAGCCAGAAAGAAGGTTTCACGTTTGATGAAAGTACTTGGCATTACAGCGATTTACCCCAAACCAAATACATCCAAATCAAACCCTACGCACAAGGTTTATCCGTACCTGTTACGCAATAAAATCATTGATAAGCCTGATCAGGTTTGGTGTACCGATATTACCTATATCCCGATGAAAAAGGGCTTTGTGTATCTAGTCGCCATCATGGACTGGCATTCACGCAGAGTGCTATCATGGCGGCTTTCCAACACCATGGACGTAAACTTTTGCGTGGAGGCGCTGGAAGAGGCTATAAACCGCTTTGGAGCACCTGAAATATTCAATTCAGACCAAGGGTCACAATTCACATCCGAGACCTTTACGGGTGTACTTAAAAGGCATCAGGTTCAAATTAGCATGGATGGTAAAGGCAGGTGCATGGACAATATCTTCATCGAGCGCTTGTGGCGAAGCCTTAAATATGAAGAGGTATATCTCAAAGCCTATGACTCAGTAAGTCTTGCCAGACAATCCATTGGTAACTGGATAACCTTCTACAATACCGTCAGAAGGCATCAAGGACTAAGCGACCAAACACCCGATTCCGTCTATTTTGATGGACAAAAATTGCCTCTCGCGGCATGATTCAAATGAGCAGATTTTGTACCTTAGCTACCTGTCCAGTTTTTGGGTACCATTTCAGTTTTAGCCTCTTTCACCTCTATAAGTTTGCATTCAATGGAATGCATAGCGATTATTTTTGTTGAAATATATGCATTTCTTAGTTTCTGAGTAAAGGGCACCTCGAAAAACCTCGCACGAGTTAAACGACGTTGATTCTCGCTCATAGCAAGGCGCAATAAAATGAGTAATAGCATCACTATTGTCCATTTTATTCAACGCAGCTAGGGAGGTGCTGATTAACTCTGAATAAGTGGATATGCGATTCAAAATCACCAACACCAAGGCAACAAGCGCAAGCAATAGCCCCGCTATTGCTAAGTTGGCTAACGCAGGTGCTGGCGATTTTGGACGTATAGGCATCATTTATTGAGTTGATCAGCACCTCCCTAGGGGTGAAAAGCACAAATTTGGCGAAGTGCCGAGGTTTTTCGAGATGCCCTAAAGTCTATATAGAAGCTTTTGTTAAAGCCGTATTTTTCTCTGTGCATCAAGAGCCTGTTGCATGCGCTTGGCACGCTGGTGCTTACCAAGTTGTTGTAACACATCAACCAAGTGCTGGCGTGTATTGCTATTGGGTTGAATGGCAAGGCTGTGTTGATAGGCTTGTAGTGCATCTTTTGGCTTATTGCTAGCACGTAAAATATCGCCATATATTCTCCAGCATGGCGCACATGTTTTTTTAATGCGCAATGCTTTTTTAGCATGTTTGATGGCTTGCAGGTGTTTCTTCTGACTTGATAAAAAGCGGGCATAACGCAAGTGCGCAAAAGCATTTATAGGGTCAGCCTTGAGTGATTTTTTGAAATAGTACAGGGCTTGCTGTAGATGTTTATCTTGTATGGCTAATTCAGCCAGCAAATACCACGGTACAGCTTCATGACGAAATATTTTAGTGGTTCTTTTTAGTAGCGTGATCGCATTGATGCGTTTTCCCTTTTTGATATAAAGCTTTGCGAGTGCAACAGTCGTATTCAAATGCCTGCCGATCTGTATATTTTTCTCATACAAAACTTGGGCATCGGCTGGATGCCCTGATTTCTCCAATATTTGTGCGAGATGATAACGCGCATCAAGATTCTTTGGTTGCTGAATAAGTTCGGATTGCCAAGCACGACGTGCTTCTGTCCACTGCCCTTGTTGTTCAAAGTGCTGTGCTTTTTGCTCATAACTTACTGCCCATGCTGTTGAGTAAATCAGGCAGCAACATAATAAAGCGGTAGTAAATTTAAAGGGGCTCAGGACTTACTCCATCCCTGTCGTGAGCAACATTTCTTCCATGTTATCCTGTTGGGCACGATGCGATGCTTTGATTTCAGGCTTTTCATTCATCAATTTCCAAGGGTTGCGGCGAATATCATCGGAAAAAGCATCTAGATTTTCAGATGCTTTGCGTAGTTCAAACAATGTTCGATAAAGATTCTCTCGATTATCAATAATCATTTCACGAAAGTCTTTCATAGCGTGTGTGCTTTCTGTAAAGAAATCTTCACTAGCCTGAGCCGTCGTAGGCAGAGCCTTGAGCAGTTGATCAAGATCTTTACGGTGTTTTTTTAATAAACTTGAAAGCTCTTTGCCTGTATCACCAAGACCCTGAGTAGTATTGCGAATATCTTGTCTATTTTCATCCAATATCGCACTCACAATATCGGCAATATAATTGGCCTTATTGGTGATTTCATGTAGTTCATCTGTTACCGAAGCCGCATCATTTAACAGGCTTTCCAGCCCTGCTTGCCGCTCGGATGGGATACGTTTGTTTTTCAGTGGCTGTTTATCCCCCACGCTAGCACTCAAAGCAATATACTTCTCACCAACCAAGCCTCCACCTGCAATATGCGCCTCGGTTGAGGCGGGAAGTTTGATGCTTGGCAAAATAAGCATGTGCACCAAGGCTTGGTGATCTTCTAAATCAATAGCCTGAACAACCCCTACTTTCACACCTGCCATCAATACAGGTGATTGGGTGGCAATACCCGCTGCATCCTGCAATACCGTTTCAATCATTGTGCCCTGTTGTTCAAGCCACTGAAAACGACCAACACGGCTGCTTAGCAAAGCCAGAACGATAAGGGCGATAAGTACAAAGGCTCCGAGTCTTGCTTGTGCATTCATGTAGTGACTCCCTTGATGGTTAGGTTATTGATGTCCAAAGGTCCATTGGCGCGACCTTCAATAAATTGGCGAAATATAGGGTCTTCTTGTAAGTCTAGCTCAGATGCAGGGGTTTGTAGATGAATACGCCCCTGATACAACATACTGACTTGATCACCAAAATCACGAACCAATTTCATGCTATGTGCAATCGTTAAGGATGTAACCTGCATTTCTTCGTGCAACTCTCGCATTAAATGGGTAATAACATCAGACATGACGGGATCAAGACCAGATAAAGGTTCATCGTAAAAAATAATGCTAGGGCGATGGCAAATAGCTCGCGCTAAACCAACACGCTTCGCCATACCACCAGATAGCTCTGCTGGCATTTTATCACAAGCATGAGGCAGCCCGACTTTTTCTAAAACTTCTTGAGCACGGTCACGGGCTTCTTTTTTACCCATGCCTTGCCTACGCAATACAAAGGAAACATTTTCCCAAACAGGTAGCGAATCAAACAGGGCAGAGCCTTGAAAAACCATGCCAATATTGCGCATGCGTTTGAGTCGTTCAGATTCACTTAAACAACACCACTCTTCACCATCCACCAAGACATCACCTGAATCTGCTTGTAATAAACCAAGGATGCATTTGAGCAAGACACTTTTACCTGTGCCTGAGAGTCCGATAACAATATGGGATTCACCAGGCATCACCTTTAAATTCACATCATCTAAAATGATTTTATCACCAAACTGTTTACTTAAATGGCATACTTGAATCTTGGGATTATTCATGAGCGCATCTCATTGGAAGATCCAGATAGTGAGAAAATAATCTGCAATCAAAATACTCATCGCACTAAGCACCACAGCACGGGTAGTGGCTTGACCAACACCTTGTGCCCCACCTTTACAGTAAAAACCTTCAGTACAACCAATTAAACCAATAATACCACCAAAGACCACAGCTTTGAGTAAACCAGAGTAAAGATCTTGTAATTCTAAGAAGAGTGTTGCGCGCTCGATATATACTTGAGGATTTTGATCTAACACAATGGTGCTAACCAAATACCCTCCCAGAATACCAATGGCATCAGCAAGGATAACCAATAAGGGCATCATCAGCGTGGCTGCGATAATACGCGGTATAATGAGGTAACGTATGGGATCGGTTGATAGTGTCCAAAGCGCATCAATTTGTTCGGATACACGCATCGTTCCAAGCTCAGCCGCAAAGGATGCACCAACGCGCCCAGCCACCATCAAACCAACCAATACAGGGCCTAACTCACGTACCATGGATAAAGAAACCACCGTAGAGACCATGCTTTCCGCCCCAAAACGATGAAATCCGACCCAAGATTGCAATGCCAGTACCATGCCTGTGAATACAGCCGTGAGTAAAACTACGGGCAAAGATTGCACGCCTACTTTTTCACATTGGCTGAGGAAATGTAAAAAAAACCATGGGGGGCGTGGTAGGCGCTGGATGACTTGAAGTAGAAGCATGGGATAAATCCCCACTTGCAAGCAAACGCGTTCAACACGTATGCCAATAGCTTCCAACCAGCTGATCACCCCGACGTACCACCTGGCGTTGTTTCGGAATCAATAACAATGCGGCGTACACGTTGGTTAACACCTGTCATTAAGGTATAAGGGATGGTATCGAGCATCTCTGCGACGATATTGGGAGAAAGGCTCTCACCCCAAAAAGTGACGCTATCACCTACCTTTAAATCACTATGTGTGATGTCCAATAAACAATAATCCATACAGATGCGCCCGACGATAGGTAAATGCTGATTCTGAAATTCAGCATAACCTTGATTAGAAAGGGCGCGTGGTAAACCATCACCATAACCCACGCATATCAATGCAATATTCATATCCTTTTCAGCTGCATAACTCGCACCATAGGATAAAGTAACACCTTTTTCGATTTCGCGAATTTGCATAACCTGCCCTGATAACTGCATCACAGGTTTTAGTCCCAAAGGTTCATGAGCAACTGGTTCTGCCCCATAAAGCGCAATGCCTGGACGAATCATATCATGTTTGTGTTGTGGCAAAGCAATGAGCCCAGCACTGTTTAAAAGTGATGCAGGCAAATGCGCGGCAATGGCTTGATGCAATTGATAAAATGCATCAGCCTGTATGAGGTTTAAGGGATGCTCAGGCGTATCAGCACAAGCAAGGTGAGACATAATCCCAGCCAGAGAAATATGATATTGATGACACAATTGAATAAGTTTTTCAGGGTTCTCTGCGCCCAAACGTTGCATACCTGTATCAACCTTTAGCCACACCTTGCCTGTAAATTTTTGCCCATGAAGCCATTGAATATGTCTTTCATCGGTAATAACAGGGGTAAGATTGTGAATTTGGCATATGCCAGCTTCGATAGGCTCAAACAAACCTGAAAGTAAGATGATACTAGCTTCTTTTCCAAGGTGGGAGCGCAGTTGTACACCTTCGTTGGTATCGGTTACAGCAAAATACTCACAGCCAGCTTGTTGCAGTGTTTGGGCAATACATTTCAGCCCATGACCATAAGCATCAGCCTTCACCACAGCCATGATTTGAGCTTGCTCGGCATGTTGCTGCAAAAGGTGATAATTATGCAATAGGTTTGCTAAATGAATACGGGCAATGGCAGGTCGCATGGCGCTAGTTTCACTGGCTTTGTCAGGATGGTCAAAGGGTTGTGTTTGCACGCGCTTAGTCACCCTCAATAATCGCTTCAAGCTGGGTGAATGCGAGCATCAAACGCATGCGACGCTGCTCATTGGATGAGCCATTTGCTTCGCCTTGTTGCAGACTTTCCATGCTAAACTGTTGAATTTTTCCCCAGTTCTTATGCTGCGACCAGCATGATTCACCTGTTTTAAGGAAGTTCTTCGTTGTTTTTTGCAATAATTGCTCTGCTGCACGTGCTTTGAGTATAGTGAGCCGACTGAGCCATTCTCGGCGTAGCGGATGAGCATCTTCGCTACCCCACTCCGATGAACGCATGGGTGCTTCAAGGGCAGCAAAGGGTAATAAATGCAATGTTGATTGCATGGCATGCAGGCAACGGTTAAGAGGCAAGGAAAGTTTACTGCTTAAATAGGTGGCAATCGCCATTTGTGCGAGTTCTGGGAGTGCTGCCAAATGTGTGCCATCTTCAAGTTCGAGACCAACTTTTCCTGCTGATTTTAACAAGGATAAAAAGCGGCTATTTTCACTGCCACCAACACCTTGGGCAGGTAATGATTTACGGAAACGGCGCATGCCTTGTTGCTGCTGTTTGAGCCATGCTTTATCCCAAGCCTGTATATCGAACAAGCGCAATAACTCTTCTGCGAAATGAAGGATATACTCTTGCATATCATGTTGCACTTGCTGCATGGTATGATCGGGAATGTGGGCATTATGCAGTGCTTTTTGAAGCTCTGGAATATCCATCAATGTTTCGGCGATCATCAATGCCTCACAAATATGTGAGACAGGAACATCTAACAATGATTGCAAGTGATGGATACTCATCAAGCCCATATGATTGAGAATATGATTGGCTATTTGGGTATGACTAATACCGGCTTTGAGTGGGTGCTGGTGAATGGCTTTATGAAATTTCTGGCGAATGGCAGATGGGAAATAATTTTCCAACATCGCATCGGAGAAATTACTCCAAGTATCAAATTCCTGCTGATCTAATAGTTCGTGAACACGGTTTTTTTCATGCCCTAACAACACGGCAATTTGTGGGCGCAAACTTAAGCTTTCGATGCTGTGAAGACCTGGATCAACGCGTCGATCTAGTCGCCCTTCATTAAGCAAAGTATCACGCAAACGCAGTAAACGAGGCGGGTGTTCTTGCGCATCATTTTGTGCAATCATCAGTGCTTTTGCTTGTTTATGATTGTCTTGCAGACATTGTTCTGCAACTTCTTCGCCCATACGCTTTAGCAGCTGATTACGTTTATTCATATCAATACTTGCAGCATCAGTAGCGGCAAAAAGAATTTTGAGATTCACCTCACGATCAGACATATTCACACCCGCAGCATTATCAATGGCATCGGTATTAATCAGCCCGCCTTGTGCTGCATATTCGATGCGCGCGCGCTGGGTAAAACCAAGGTTGCCTCCTTCGCAAACAACTTGGCAACGCAGATTCTTTGCATCAACACGTACAGCATTATTACCAGGATCACAGACATCAGCATGGCTTTCTTTGCTGGCTTTCACGTAGGTACCAATACCACCATTGTAGAGCAGCTCAACAGGTGCCAATAGCATGGCTTTAATCAGTGCTTCACCTGATAAATGCGTTGCGTCAATGCCGAGCACTTCACGTACCTCATCGGATAATTCAATGCGTTTGCTGGAGCGCTCAAACACCCCGCCACCCGTACTGATAAGTTTTGCATCATAGGCATCCCAGCCTTTGACTGCATCAAACAGACGTTGGCGTTCGGTAAACGTTTTTTTACTCGGTGTTGGATCAAGAAATATATGTCGATGATTGAATGCACCAAGCAAATGAATATTCGGATTAATAAGCATGCCATTGCCAAACACATCACCACCCATATCGCCAATAGCGATCGTAGATATAACATCATGATAAGCATCTTTTCCAAGCCCTTGAAAATGTTGAAATGCCGATGTCCATGCGCCTTTAGCGGTAATACCAAACACTTTATGATCATAACCAAATTTGCCACCACTGGCGAAAGCATCATCGAGCCAGAAACAAGCCAATCGCGCTTCATCATTGGCATCATCTGAAAAGCGAGCGGTACCCTTATCTGCCGCAACCACCAAGTATGGGTCATCACGGTCATCATCTGCAATATGCATGCCATCAGGTGGAATACATTCATGGTGAACAAGATTATCGGTAAGGTTTAATAGACTGCGAATGAATTGTTTATATTGAGTAAGAATAAAATCAGGATCAAAGAGCTTATCCTGACCTCGCACGACAAAGCCGCCCTTGGCACCTGTAGGGACAATTTGACCATTTTTCACCACTTGTGTAGTCATCAATTCTAAAACTTCGGTGCGAAAATCAGCATAACGATCAGAGTGTCGAATGCCACCACGTGAAACAGAACCGCCACGTAAATGTGCGCCTTCAACATATACCCCATGCACAAATATCTCTCGGTATGGACGTGGGTGTGGTGCGAAATCCAATTTTTGAGGATTAATTTTAATCGCCAGTGGTTCACCCGCTTCTCGAACATAAGCATTGGTGCGCAAGCTGGCATCAATCAATGCCGATAAGGCACGCAACCAGCGATCATCAGTTAGGTTGGCAACCTCACTCATGGCTTTATCGAAATTGGCTTTAGATTGCGCTTGATTGCTAAAAGGCATGCCTGGGCGATGGATAGCTTCAAACATATAATACAATGCTGCCGCAGCTTTGGACTGACTTTTTAACATCTGTGATAAGGGTGTTGGTGCAGCTTCGGGGATAAGCTGAACAAGGTGATTGCGCAAAGTAATGAGTACAGCAATGTGTTCAATTTCCAAACCTACAGAAATCAATAAAGCATTGATGGGATCATGATCAGCTTGATGATTTAAAACCTGGGCAAGCGCATGTTGCAAGCGAGGTATGCTTTCGGGATGCAACTGCTCGGGAATCTGGCAGCAAATACAGCTAATATGGATAGGCTGCCCATCATTTCCAAATTTTACAGCTGACTCTTGCATGGCAACCAAACCAAATGCCTGAATTTTATCAATAATTTCACCGAGTGGTTTGGCATGTTGTGAGAACACCTGAACTTTCAAATTCTCGGAGGACAAATGGATTTGCACCATGGTCTGATAATGTTGAAGAATATGTTCACGTATTTGATAATGGCGCAAGAACTGCTGGGGTGGAAAGAGCTCTTGGTAAAGGGGGCGTAATTGTTCTAATTCATGCAATGCTTGGGGTATATCCAGTCGTTCAGCTTGGTTGAGAATGGTTTGACGAGCAATATCTTTCCAAAACACAATACATGGTTGAATGTGTTTTTTGATTTGCTGGGCAGCTGGGTAGTCATTATCACTGTGGATAGCAGTAATAATAATGCGGTAAGGACCAACACCAAAACTATCTTGATTATGAATGCTAAGACCCAACTCTTGGATGTGCTTACCAATATTGGACATAACATTGGGGCCATAACGCAAGCTGTGCATGGCGATGAATAGATATCTAATGTCACCATGTTGTGGTGATAAACAGCTGACTACCATATGTGTAGGAACCGTTAAATCGACGACTTGCCTGAGCGGTGAAAACCATAACTCGGGCTCTATCGATGCCAAAAGGCTCTTGGGTATGCGATCAAATAACGTGCGTATTTCACGGCGATAAAAGGCTGAATGTTGAAGTAAATGAATTTGACTAAGCTTTTGCCATTGTTGGCTTAAATAGGGTGTTTGGCTGGCATTGGTATGCCGCGCACTGCGTGAGAAATGACCAAGAACAATCGCATATTCGAGCTTACTTTCAGCATTTTCCCAGCAAATGCGCACAATATCAACACGCACTGCACTGTATAAATGATGTTGGCTACACTTGAGGTGAATCCATGTCATCCCTGTTTGCTTAGGCGCAGGCAGGGCTTGAATATCTTGGCGTAATTCTGGTGTTATGTGTGCCAAGGTATGTAAATCACGCATCAGACCGAGGCGTTTTTTGCCGCCCGTAGCATCAAAGAATTGCATGCCAAAAAGCAAATAGCGGTTGTCATTCATCCATGCCAATAACTCAGCATCTTGTGGTGCATCTTCTTTA
>JALUXZ010000185.1 GCA_027018935.1 Mariprofundaceae bacterium | reverse complement strand
AAAATTAGGCATTCCTTTGCGCGAGCAAGAATTCTTGGCAGGTGTAACCAATGTAGCCGTAGATGCAGTATTTGATTCTGTATCTGTGGCAACGACTTTTAAAAGTAAACTGACAGAAGCAGGGGTGATTTTTTGCCCGATTTCAGAAGCTATTCGTGAATACCCAGAGTTGGTGCAGCAATATTTGGGTTCGGTTGTTCCACAAAAAGATAATTTCTTTGCGGCATTAAATTGCGCGGTATTTACCGATGGCTCGTTTGTGTATATTCCCAAAGGGGTGCGTTGCCCTATGGAATTGAGCACATATTTCCGTATTAATGCCTTAAATACGGGGCAGTTTGAGCGCACGTTGATTATTGCTGATGAGGGCGCGTATGTATCTTATCTTGAAGGTTGTACGGCTCCCATGCGTGATGAAAATCAACTGCATGCTGCGGTCGTTGAGCTGGTGATATTGAAGGATGCGGAAGTGAAGTATGCAACGGTTCAAAACTGGTATCCAGGTGATGAAAATGGTGTGGGCGGTATTTATAATTTTGTAACCAAGCGTGCCGATTGCCGTGGTGATCGTGCTAAAGTTTCGTGGACACAAGTGGAAACAGGCTCTGCGATTACTTGGAAATATCCAAGTTGTATTCTGCAAGGTGATGATTCAGTGGGTAAATTCTTCTCTGTTGCCGTGACGACCAACTGCCAGCAAGCCGATACAGGTACCAAAATGATTCATATTGGTAAAAATACCAAGAGTACGATTATATCGAAAGGTATTTCCGCAGGCCGTGCGCAGCAATCTTATCGAGGCCTGGTGCGTATGGGGAAAAATGCTGAAAATGCACGTAATTATACCCAGTGTGACTCATTGTTGCTGGGTGATAAGTGTGGTGCGCATACTTTCCCTTATGTGGAAGTAAAAAACCCAAAGGCAATACTGGAACATGAAGCAACAACCTCGAAGATTGGTGATGATCAGTTGTTTTATTGCCAGCAGCGCGGTCTTTCGGAAGAAGATGCGGTCAACATGATTGTGAATGGTTTTTGTAAAGATGTCTTTGACGAGTTGCCGATGGAATTCGCGGTGGAAGCAAACCGTTTGATGGAAATATCATTGGAAGGCTCGGTAGGGTAAAAAGGAATGAAACAATGTTAGTAATTAAAGATTTACATGTATCCGTGGATGGTAAAGAAATTCTTAAAGGTTTGAGCCTTACTATCAATGCGGGTGAAGTGCATGCCATTATGGGACCCAATGGTGCGGGCAAATCGACGCTTTCCAACGTGATTGCTGGACGTGATGGTTATGATGTTACTTCAGGCTCGATTACTTATAAAGAGGACGACTTGCTTGAGATGAGTCCTGAGGAACGGGCTTGGAACGGTGTGTTTTTAGCGTTTCAGTATCCTGTTGAAATTCCTGGTGTGAACAATACATATTTATTAAAAGCGGGCGTAAATGCCAAGCGCAGGCATCAAGGTTTGGATGAATTGGATGCATTTGATTTTATGAGTGTGGTGAAAGAAAAAGCCAAGCTTGTAGAGCTTGATGCATCATTTTTGAGTCGCTCTGTGAATGAAGGTTTTTCTGGTGGTGAGAAAAAGCGCAATGAGATTTTTCAAATGGCAGTCTTAGAGCCTGAGTTGGCATTATTGGATGAAACCGATTCTGGTTTGGATATTGATGCACTTAGAATTGTTGCAGGTGGGGTGAATAAATTGCGTTCACCAGATCGTGCCATTGTGATGATTACACATTATCAACGCCTGCTTGATTATATTGAACCTGATTTTGTGCATGTTTTGGCAGATGGAAAAATCCAGAAAACGGGTGATAAGTCGCTAGCACTGAAGTTGGAAGAGCATGGTTATGATTGGGTGAAAGAAAACCTATGAACCTCATAGAACAAACAAGACAAGAGGCTTTATCACTGTTTGAAAAGGTTGGTTTACCAAGCAAACGTGATGAAGACTGGAAATATACTGATGCTTCACGTTTGGCAGATTTACTTGAAATAGGCGAGGTAAGTGCTGACATCAATAGCCAAGATTTGGGCATGGTTGATTTGGATGCCTATCGCATGGTATTTATGAACGGTGTGTTTGATGAAACACAATCCAATCTACCTAATGAAGTGAGCATTGTATCAGTGGCAGCATTAGAAGCATCGGTTTCAAATGAAGATTCTGAAACACTGGCAAAGTTATTTCAGGTATCAGGTGATGAGCCTTTATTTAACGGCTTGATGGCACTTAATGCGGCGATGGCAAGTGATGGTGCGGCTATTTGTTTGGCAGATAACAGTGTGTTGGATAAACCATTGTACTTGTTACATATTAGCAATCAAAACAATGTGATTCGCCATGGTTTAATGCTTGGTGAGAATGCACAGGCACAAGTGATTGAACACTTTATTAGCACGGGTGATGAGAAAGCCTTAAGTAATTGCGTTACGGCTGTAATTTTGAAAAATGGTGCTTCATTAGAGCATTCACGTTTACAGCAAGAAGGTGAAAAACAATCACATGTAGCGCGTGTTGAAGTCAAACAGTTCCGTGATTCATCGTACACGTTCCACGGTGTGGAGCTTGGCGCATTATTGTCGCGTACTGACCTTGTGGTGGGTTTATCCGAGTCAGGTGCATCATGTGAGTTGAATGGTTTGTTTGTTCTTGGTGGTCGCCAACATGTGGATCATCATACGCGTGTCGATCATGAAGCACCGCATTGCACCAGTCGTGAGAATTATCGCACAGTTTTGGATGGTCGTTCACATGGTGTTTTTAATGGTAAGGTTGTGGTGCATGAAGGAGCGGTGAAAACGGACTCATCGCAATCCAATGGGAATCTTTTATTGTCCAAACATGCCGAGATTGATACCAAGCCTGAATTAGAGATTTACAATGATGATGTGAAATGTGCGCATGGTGCAACCGTTGGTCAGCTTGATGATAAACAGCTCTTTTATCTTCGCTCGCGTGGAATCTCACAAGAAGCAGCGCAAGAGTTGCTTACCTTTGCATTTGCAGATGAAATTTTGACAGCGATGAGTCATCAAACAGTCCGCTCTTATGTGGAAAAAGTGGCGTTTGCCAAGCTTCCACATGGTGCAGAGCTTGATGGACTTATAGGTTAAGGTGTTACGTATGAATATTGAACAAATTCGCAGTGACTTTCCAATCCTCCATCAAGAGCTTTACGGCAAGCCATTGGTGTATTTGGACAATGCTGCAACAACCCAAAAACCACAGTGTGTGATTGATGTGGTTCGGCATTATTATGAAAAGGATAACTCAAATATCCATCGTGGTGTGCATACGCTTTCTGAGCGTGCAACAGCGGCTTATGAAGCATCGCGAGAAACCATTCGTGTTTTTTTCAATGCTAAATCGACCAAAGAAGTCATTTTTACACGTGGAACAACCGAAAGTATTAATTTAATCGCTTCATCTTGGGGTGGTGCGAATATTGGTGAAGGTGATGAAATCCTGATTACACACATGGAACATCACTCCAACATCGTGCCGTGGCAGATGTTGTGTGAGCGTACTGGCGCAGTGCTTAAAGTGATCCCAATGAATGAAACGGGTGAATTGGATATGGAAGCTTTCTCGAAGCTTTTATCTGAGCGCACCAAGTTGCTTGGTGTGGTTCATATGTCCAATGCTTTGGGTACGATTAATCCGATTCAAACGATGATTGAGCAGGCACATGCCGTTGGGGCAGTTGTTTTGGTGGATGGTGCGCAGGCTGCGGCACATGTGACAGTGGATGTGCAGGCATTGAATGTTGATTTTTATGTCACTTCTGCGCATAAAATGTATGGTCCAACAGGTGTAGGCGTGTTGATTGCCAAACAGTCATTGTTAGAAGCTATGCCGCCGTATCAAGGTGGTGGTGACATGATCTTGATGGTGACATTTGAAAAAACACAATACAATGATTTGCCACATAAGTTTGAGGCAGGCACACCGAATATTGCGGGCGTGATTGGTTTTGGTGAGGCTATAAAATATATTCAAAACATTGGCTTGGATAAGATTGCCGGGCGTGAAAAGGTGTTGCTCGATTATGCAACACAACAAGCACAAGCATTTGATGGCTTAAAACAAATTGGCACTGCAAAAGAGAAAGCCTGTGTGCTTTCATTCGTATTGGATGGTGTGCATCCACATGATTTGGGCACAATTTTAGATCGTGAAGCTGTAGCTATTCGTGCAGGGCATCATTGTGCTATGCCAGTGATGCAGTTTTATAACGTGCCAGCAACGGCGCGAGCATCATTTTCAATTTATAATACAGAAGCTGAAGTGGATGCATTGTTTGCTGCACTTGCCAAAGCAAGGGATATGTTTGCGTAATGTTTTCTTTAGGTGATTTATACCAACAGGTGATTATCGATCACACCAAAAGCCCACGGAATTTTGGTAAGTTAGATCCATGTAACCATGATGCAGAAGGTTACAATCCTTTGTGTGGTGATCAGTTGCATATTTATTTGCAAATCAATGATGCCAATATCATTGAAGGGATTCAATTTGAAGGGCAAGGCTGCTCAATTTCTACAGCTTCCGCATCATTGATGACAGAAAGCTTGAAGGGTAAATCGGTGGCGGATTTTGAACGTTTGTTCGATGCTTTCCATGAGATGGCAACGGCGGATTTATCTGAAGAGCCTGATCAGGAAACATTGGGCAAGCTTGCTGTATTGGCGGGTGTAAAAGAATTTCCATCACGTATCAAGTGCGCCACGCTTTGCTGGCATACATTAAAATCTGCGATTGACGATGCTGCCGAGCCAGCACGTACGGAGTAAAGCATGGCATCAGGGCAAATGATTACCACAATACGTGATATTGATGCGATTCTTATTCCGCTCGGCACACCTGTGATTATTCCTGAGGGTGCGCAGGTTGCGATTACCCAAGAATTGGGTGGTACATATACGGTGTCTGTGAATGGCAATTTGGCACGCGTAGAAGGCAAAGATGCTGATGCTCTTGGCTTGGGTGAAAAGCAAGTCAACGCAGTGGAAAAAGAAGTAAAAATAGCCCATGGTCCTGTGGATGAGGCTCTTGTTTGGGAAGCTTTAAAGACCTGTTTTGATCCTGAAATACCTGTGAATATTGTTGATTTAGGGCTTGTTTATGATGTGCATGCGGTGGATTTGGATGATGGCAATGCCGTAGAAATTACCATGACATTGACCGCCCCTGGCTGCGGCATGGGTCCGTTTATTGTCGATGATGTGCGTGCCAAAACACTGGAAGTCGAAAATGTCACGGAAGTGAATGTTGATTTGGTGTTCGAGCCGGCATGGGATCGTGCCATGATGTCCGATGAGGCTAAGTTGCAGCTGGGAATGTTTTAAAAGACATAGTGTTTTGACGATAGCTCTGCATGCTGTAAAGTATAATTCAATCACTTTGACCTTTTATTTTTAGCTAACCATCAACAGCCTAAAAAGTATCGTTTTTTATTTGTAGTAAAGCGCACAACTTATATTGACCGTGGAAGGAAGCATTGTTCTTATGTTAAGGTTACGGAATGACTTCGCAGGAAACTAAAAAAATACCAAATTTTTTTTCGTTAATTAAAAGACGTGTTCAGAACCGCCCTGATACTGAACACGAACAAGCACTTATCCGCTTAGTTATTGTTTCTATTGTTTGTTCTTATTTCTACATATATGGTCAAAAAGAGTCGTTAATTACTGTGCTTGCATACTTAGTTTTAGCTATTTTTATTTTTGCTTGGATTGTTTATCAGCCTTCAAAATCACATGCCCGGAAATTGCTTGGTATAGTAGGTGATATGGGAGTAACATCCATAGCTCTGTTTCAGTCCAGTGAGGTTGGAGCTATTTTGTTGCCAGTTTACCTTTGGGTGATTACAGGTAACGGTTTCAGGTATGGTGTATATTATTTAAAAGTAGCAATGATTATTGCTGTTCTAGGGTTTGCTACAGTTTGGTTTCTTCACCCTTATTGGTCGCAACACTTTTGGTTAGGTCTAAGTATGTTGCTTACACTGACACTGTTTCCCTTATATATGGCAAGCTTACTAACGAAGCTCCATCAATCTCGAGAATATGCTGAAAATGCGAATCGATCAAAATCTCAATTTCTAGCAAACATGAGCCATGAATTACGCACACCTTTAAATGGTATTATTGGTGCTAGTGAATTACTTACCATGACCACGCTCAATAAACAACAGCAGGGTTACGCCAATTTAATTCAATCTTCTGGACACACTCTTTTGGCATTGATTGAAGATGTGTTGGATATTTCTAAAATTGAAGCTGGTAAACAGAGCATAGAAGTAAGACTTTTTGATTTGCATTTGCTTATTAGCTCAACGATACAAACTTTTCTGCCCCAAGCGGAAAAAAAGAAGCTCTCGCTCACATCACATGTTGATGCAGGTGTACCTTTTCAATTGTGCGGTGATGAGTTACATATTCGCCAAATTCTTATTAATTTTATTGGCAACGCTTTAAAGTTTACGGAAACAGGTGGAATTAAAGTTCTTATTGAACGACAGGATTATTCTGAAGGTGCCAAAATAAAACTTAAATTCCGTGTCATAGATACCGGTATTGGACTATCCAAAGATGCTCAGAGTAAAATCTTCGAAAGTTTTACACAAGCCGATGCATCGACGACCCGTCAATATGGAGGAACTGGCTTAGGCACAACAATCTCTAAAGAACTCGTCTTATTGATGGATGGTGAAATTGGGCTTACTAGTCAAGAAGGTGAAGGCTCTGAATTCTGGTTTACCCTGCCTTTTGAATGTCCAGATTCTTTATCCAAAGAAAATGTTGCCAAACAAACAAATTTCACGGAGGCGCGTATATTAACCATGCTGCCTCAAGATGCGCGGGCCCAATTTTTAAGACCATTGCAACATTGGGGGCAGGAGGTGCAATCATGTGATAACGTACTGGATTTATTCACACTGTTATCTGAATCTCATGCTATTCAAGTACCTTTTCATATTGCGATTATTGATCATGGATTGCTTGGTATGTCTGGTGAAGAATTTATTAAGCGAGTTCATAAGAGACTAGCGCTTAAGCAAGTGGCTTTTATTCTGGTTGGAGAAAACTTAGATAGAGTATCCATTGAAATTCTGATCGAACAAGGTTTTGCCGAAGTGCTTACATACCCGCTCAATGAATCGCTACTCTTTAATGCTATTCATGAGGTTTGTGTTGGAAAATCCATGCATCATAATATTCCTTCTATTGCCAAGCAACAGCAAAAACAAGGGCAACATATTGGTTTAAACATGTTGGTTGCTGAAGATAATGAAGTGAATCAAATTGTTATTCGCGAATTTTTAGAACGCATGAGCCATAATGTCACTATGGTTGATGATGGAGAACAAGCCTTAGATGCTTTAGAGCAAGAAAATAGATTTGATTTAGCGTTGCTGGATATGAATATGCCGAACATGTCGGGGCTTGATGTTATTAAAGCTTATCGGTTCCTTGAAGTTGGTCAGCATTTACCTATGATTGTTCTTTCTGCAGATGCTGTTTCTGGTAATATTGAGGAGTGTTTGAAGGCTGGTGCAGATGCCTATCTTACCAAGCCTATAGAGTACCAAAGGCTTGCTCAGGCCATTAATAAACTTATACCCAGCAAAACTGTAACTATGCAAGCCGCACCCGTTCAAGAGAATACTTGGCAATATATTGATCCTACGCAGTTGAATAAACTTAATGATATGATTAAACGTGAGCATTTTGTAGAGGGTTTAATAAAGAAGTTTCTTGCAAGTACAGATGAGAAGTTTCCAGCTTTAATTTTCTCTGCCAAGCATCAAGATAAACAAGGTTTTATGACCATCATACATACACTTAAAGGTTCGGCTGGCATGATTGGAGCGCAGGCTATCCAGCAAAGATGCAGCGATATTGAAAGTCTAGCAAAGCAAGCGGATAGTTTAGTGTTATTTGCAAGTGTTGAGGGTCTTCAGAATATCGTGCAACAAACGAATCAAGAACTTATACGCTACGCCAAACAGCGTAGCGTATAAGCAAAGGGAAGCTTGGTTTATTGATTAACTTTCGCAGATTGCCTTTTGACTAAGCGTTCCATCATTCGTAAATCCTTATTACCTAATTGCAAAGCTGCATCTACCCAAATATTGGTGATTTTTTCTAGCTCATCATAAGTTACTGGGTCGCAATATTTTTTAGCCTTGCGAAAAGCTTGGAAGCCATTCCTTGTCTTATTTTCTTTTTTAATATAATTATAGACAGCTTGCTCTCCTTTACCGTCCTCAGCAAGAACATCAATTAAGCCCATGTTATATATTTCTTCTGCTGAATATAATTTACCACTAAGGATCATTTTTTCAGCTGCTACTATTCCAATCTTCCTAGATAAAAAACTTATAGCCCCCATACCTGGGAATAGGTTGAATAATATTTCAGGCATGCCTAATTTAGCACTTTTTTCTACTATTAAAGCATCACTTGATACTGCAACCTCAAATCCTCCTCCTAAGGCATCTCCTTGAACTAAAGAGATTGTTGTTATGCCCTTATTTAAGCCTGTATGAATCTGGTGCAGAGGTTTAATGCAGGCTAGCGCATATTCTAATAATTTTTTTCTATTATTTGTTTGAATTAGGTTGTTAAATAATTTTAAATCACCACCTAAATTAAAAGAACCTGGAATACTTGAGCCCATGACAATATAATCTAAGGCTTTATGATTATGTTCCATCGTAATTTTATTAAAGAAGGTCTGAATATCATCTAATAAGTCTATGGTAAAACAAGGTCTAGGTTTTGCATTCATTCTATACCATGCCAAAGCATATTCTTCTTCATATGTAACCTCTAAAGATGAAAATTTTTCCTCTTTTTTTGTTGCTGTTTGTAGTTTTTTTTTAAGCTGCATTATGCACCCCTTTCCTTTTATTTTTTATGGCATTGCCATAGCATGAGCGTTGACTTGGCAGGAATGAGTGTCAATGGATTGTTGTTTTAGCGTATATAGGGCACCTCGAAAAACCTCGGTACTTCGCCAAACTTGTGCTTTTCACCCCTAGCGGCGTTGAACAAAATGGATAATAGCGATGCTATTACTCATTTTATTGCGCCTTGCTATGAGCGAAAATCAACGTCGTTTAACTCGTGCGAGGTTTTTCGAGGTGCCCTATTGTTTATGGTGGCTTGTTGTAAGTGACTCTTGCATGCTGTTCGTGTTGGTTGAATAGCCATTAGAAAAAACTTCTAAATAACTTTGGAGAATATATGTCTGAGTGGATTGATGTGGATGCAGAATCTGAGTTGCCGATTGGAAAGCGAGTAGTAGCACAAAGCGATGTGGGTGATATTGCTGTATTCAATCTTGAGGGTGAGTACTATGCCATTGCTGATATTTGCACCCATGATGGTGGCGAGCTTGCCAGTGGAAAATGTGAAGGAGATGAGATTATTTGCCCGCGTCATGGGGCGCGCTTTTGTATTAAAAATGGTAAATCCCTTACGCCACCTGCTTATGAAGATATAGAAAGTTTTCCTGTACGGGTCTCTGATGGCATGGTTCAAGTGGATATTGATAGTTAGGCTGGCTTATGGAGAAACAAGGAAAAGAATTGCCAAAATGTGGGCAATGTAAGCACTATTTTATTACATGGAACCCTGACTTCCCACAGGGCTGTCATGCTTTTGGCTTTAGGGCACCTCGAAAAACCTCGCTACTTCGCCAAACTTGTGCTTTTCACCCCTAGCTTCGTTGAATAAAATGGGCAATAGCGGTGCTATTACTCATTCTATTACGCCTTGCTATGAG
>JALUXZ010000184.1 GCA_027018935.1 Mariprofundaceae bacterium | reverse complement strand
AAGACCAAGATTGCGGTGGTTTCGGTTTGCTCGCTTATTGGGATGTTTTTGGCGTGTTCCATATCGTGTTGATAGCCTTCAGCTAAGGTTTGGTAGGCGGAGGACTGGGTGATGAAATCGAATGGGTTTTCAAAGCACGAAATGGCGCGATAAAGCTCGGCAGGAGGGAAATATAAATCGTCGAGTGTTGTGCCATAACCATTGTAGTTGATGAGCGTGCCTAAATGTTCCAATGCTTGGAGCTGGTTTTTGCTTAGTTTGAGTGGTTGGGCGGCTTGTTTCGCAGCATCGAAAAGGTTGTCGCCAAATGCAGCGGTGACCGCCCAAGGGAGATACGCGGAATCTAAGGCTTGGTTGACCAAGAGGCTCGTGCAAACATCGGCATCAGTATTGATGTGTGCTGAAAGATTGGGGTGGAGGGGGATGTCTCCAGCAAAATGATGGTCGTAATAAGTTACTTGAATGTCTTGAGTTAAAAGGTTTCCTAAGGCTTGACGATTCTTATCTAGTGATATATCAAGAACAGTGATGTGGTCACCTGTTTTGGCATGGACTTTTTGAAGAAGTTGAATGTCGCGTTTAACGCCTGTGATGAGTGTGCTTTCTAAAGGTTGAGCCAAGCGAAGTTGGTGAAGCGCGCAGATACCGTCGGCATCGCCATTAAATACATCGTAATAGGTCATATATATGGAGTCCTTTATGATACTTTATATGGAACGGCGGAAATGTGGTGAGATTATCAGTGAAATGCAAGGTTCGGAGTAGCCCTCAGAACGGTGAATGAAAATAAAAAGTTGACATAAGGAATTACGCCCCTAAAGTTCGCCGCCCTTCGACAAGGGCTAGCAAGTTTTCACCGCTACTTGATGGATGTTGAAGGGCTGCTTACATGGCTTGTTCTTATGCTTAAAAGGTATTTGAAATAAGTTGTTGACAGTAGTTGATTAGGCGCTAAGTTTCGCCGCCCGCAGCGAGAGGCTCAGGTCACTTGCAGCGGAGTAGTTCTTTACAAATTGTAATTTTTATTTGAGCTGTGACCGCATCGGGTCTTCTTAATCTTGACGATTGATTTGACTAGATGAGGTTAACAGCGCAAGCGAACGTTAATTTTAGATAGTTTTAATCAAGTGATCGAGACTGGGATAAATATGTAAAAATATGTTTGAACTTTCTACGGAGAGTTTGATCCTGGCTCAGAACGAACGCTGGCGGCATGCCTAACACATGCAAGTCGAACGGTAACAGGTCTTCGGATGCTGACGAGTGGCGCACGGGTGAGTAACGCGTGGATATCTGCCTATGAGTGGGGGACAACTTGTGGAAACGCAAGCTAATACCGCATACGCTCTACGGAGGAAAGTGGGGGATCTTCGGACCTCACGCTCATAGATGAGTCCGCGTCTGATTAGTTAGTTGGTGGGGTAAAGGCCTACCAAGACGATGATCAGTAACTGGTTTGAGAGGATGATCAGTCACACTGGAACTGAGACACGGTCCAGACTCCTACGGGAGGCAGCAGTGGGGAATTTTGCACAATGGGGGAAACCCTGATGCAGCGATGCCGCGTGTGGGAAGAAGGCTTTAGGGTTGTAAACCACTTTCAATTGGGAAGAAGAGATGAGTGTTAATAGCATTCTGATTTGACGGTACCTTTAGAAGAAGCACCGGCTAAT
>JALUXZ010000183.1 GCA_027018935.1 Mariprofundaceae bacterium | reverse complement strand
TAAATAATAAAGGAAGAAGTAATATGTGAAAATAGTCAATGTTTTCAATGCCTAAGGATGAGGCCATATGGTTATTCGACTTTTTGCGAGGAGATCATTATGTGGCAAACCAAACACGATACGATCAGGGTGTTTGGAAAGACCTTTACCATTGATAAAATCAAGGACAAGATCATGATCTTTCGCAAAATTTTGTTCGGCATCAACACCATTAATTTTATGCTTACCGCCCTGATTTCGCCCATAACCTCGATACATTTGCAATTTACTTCCTGCAATGTTCAACAGCTCCAAAGCATCCTTGCCTGTTTGAGATATATCAATGCGTGAATATACTGAAAATGCAGAGTATGGAGGCAAGCCATCATAGCTATTCATCACGGATTGAAATAATTGCTGCAACTCATCTACATTTTGTGGTAGCCCTTGTTCGTGTTCACCAACTTTTAACGAAACAATAGATAACGAACCAAAGCCTTTTCTTGATCTGCTGCCCAACCCACCTAAACATCCCAAGCAAATGAGAGCTTCTTTAATAGTGTCTATTTTATCACTTTTGCGGAATCGCAATACCACATCAAACCCTCCTGAATAAATGTGATCGCGTAGCAAGCCCTGCTTAAAATGATATAAACCTTGCCCCAAAAGGTATTTATGACCACTTTTGGGAGAAAACCTTTTGTTGTTTAGGGCAACACTTTCAATTTTTAACACAAAAGCCCCTTGCCCTCCTTGTTCAGCACTTCCACCAAATAACGCAACTTCTTCCCTGTGTAGTTCAACCAAGCTCTCGAACTTCCCCCAATTCAAAGCCCGCCACCAAAAACGCAATGCGCCCTTAAATGAAGGTGGTCGAATGCCATCCGATGGTGACAAATCAGCTCCACCCATAAACATCGGTGTCACTATTCGATAACTTGCCTTGATGATTGTCATATATGCACCCCTCCAGAGCCCTGATCCAGCGATTCATATTGAGCGTTGGTGTCATGCCCGAATGCTTTTATCGGGCATCCCTATGTGATTCAAAGCCGATAAGACAATGGGCTCCCCGTCTGCACGGAAATAACGAACGGCAATACCATTGATGAATCACTAGCGTATGATCAAAAACGCTTATCCCTACACTTGTTTTTTTATTGCTGGATCATGACAAGTTTTTTCTAAAAAAACAGTCATGCTATGGATAACGATGGCGTTCGCCATTTTTTCAACATCCTTCGAGAAGGACGCTTTGCATTGTTTAGCGATCAGAGGTTTTTGGTTCACAGCGGCAGTTAGACATCACCAAAAAAAATCAGCCAGAAGGCTTCACTTTCCGCGCCCAAAGAACTGGGCGCAGGATAGTTTGTTTTAACGGCTCTTCAGCCAGTAAGACGCCACACTCCTACCTCGCTCCTGCATTGAGTGAAGCTATACAGTTTCAACGGCTCTTCAGCCAGTAAGGCGCCACACAGAATATGCGTAGTCGATATATTTGTGTTGGTGTTTCAACGGCTCTTCAGCCAGTAAGGCGCCACACTGACGGAACCATGATGTATGTACATGGACCATTGTTTCAACGGCTCTTCAGCCAGTAAGGCGCCACACTCTACTGTTTATTTTGCTAAGAACAACAACAAGATAGAATAGGGTTTCGGCGACGACATGCCGAAAGCGTTTAAAAAGGGGATATAGC
>JALUXZ010000182.1 GCA_027018935.1 Mariprofundaceae bacterium | reverse complement strand
AGAAAACCCTTGGCAAGCATGGATGTCTGAGCATCCAGAAGGCTCAAAAGTAACGGGTAAAGTTCGTAATATCACAGATTTTGGGTTCTTTGTTGGTTTGGCAGATGGTCTGGATGGATTGGTACATATTGGTAATCTGTCGTGGACTGAAAGTGGCGAAGATGTGATGAAAACTTTCACCAAAGGTCAAGATGTTGAGTGTGTTGTGTTGGGTGTGGACGTTGCCAAGCAGCGCATTGGTTTGGGCATCAAACAATTAGCGGATGATCCATTTGAAATCTTTATGGCAGGTGTAAAACGTGGCGCAGCAGTGAAAGGTAAAGTGGTTGAGCTTGACACTGGAGCTGTGTGGGTTGAACTGGCAGAGCATGTTCGGGCGCGTTTGGCATTGCGTGAAGTACCAAGAGATTTGCCAGCCTTGAAAGAAAATGATGAAATTGAAGCCAAGGTGATTGATGTAAATCGTCGTCGTAGGCAGGTTGATTTATCCATTCGTCAACTCTTAAATGATGAAGAGCGTGAGGCAGTACGTCAGTATAGTCAATCGGTGAATACTGAAGAGGCTCCATCGGCATTGGCACTGGAATTACAGCGTAAATTGTTGGGTAAAGGCTAATCATCACTTGCTGAATAGGCTTTGGATGAGCTAAAGTAAGATATTGTTGTATGTGAGCACTATTTTTTAAGTGTGCTTTGCTTGGTAGTACAGATATTCAAGCTTAAGTATGGGAGGTAAGTATGACCAAATCTGAATTGGTGGACATTGTTGCGGAAGCGCATGGTCAGATTACGCGGCGTGAGGCTGAGGTTGTAGTAAATGAGGTGATTGAGGCTATTTCTGGCGCTTTAAGTACTGGCGATCGCGTGGAATTGCGTGGTTTTGGAAGCTTTACCGTGAAAAAACGTGCACCACGTGTGGGACGTAACCCTAAAACGGGTGAGTCGGTACATGTGCCAGCCAAGGTTGTGCCGCATTTCAAGCCTGGTAAAGAGTTGCGTGAACGGGTTGATGCCACAACTTAAAGCGATGACGACGATGTCTGTATTGAGTTCGGGTCGAAAGCATTGGCTCAACATTGCTGTTATAGCGTTATTAACAGCATTTTTTATCACCTTTGCATTGTCAAATCTAGCACTGGTTGATATAGCTTTGTTGGGAGTGAAGAGTCAGTCGGTACCATTATATGTGCCAGTTTTTATTGCTTTTTTATTGGGTTTTTCAGGAGGCATGTTATCACTAAGTTTTTCGCGACGAAAACATAAACAAGAAATTTCACAATTACGCGAAGAAAATGACTTATTGCATCAAGAAGTTGAAAATCTTCGTAATATACCTTTGCAGGATGATGTTTAATATCAACGCTCATTTTCAGTTAGGTATACGATGACTGCGGCACTGCTTGTTTTATTGGTTGCAGGTCTGCTTGTTGTTTGGGTATTGTTTTGGCGACAATGGCAGCAGGATGAGGAGCCACCAAGCATTGAGCATGATGAGCGCATTTCACCGCTATTGCGCGGTATTAACTATTTATTAACTGATGAGCCTGACCGAGCATTACAAGAAATGGTGCAGGTAGCAAAGCTTCGCTCGGAAGCTGCGGATGTGTATATGGCATTGGGTGAAATGTTTCGCTCGCATGGTGAAATTGGGCGTGCAGTCCGTATTCATCAAAATATTTTGGCGCGTCC
>JALUXZ010000181.1 GCA_027018935.1 Mariprofundaceae bacterium | reverse complement strand
ATTCTTGCCTAAATCTATTGCTTTCAACTTTCCAGAGCTTACGCCTACAGTGCTTAGCCATATATGCGGTCCAAATAACCAAATCCTTAAACGCATTGAAGATGCTCTTGATGTCAATCTTTCTGGGCGGGCAGGCGCATGGGAAATTCATGGCAAACAGGCTCAAATTGCATACGATGTATTATCTGAATTGGTAAAAATATCTGCAACACAAAGCCCAGCACCCGATCAAGTAGAAATGCTTCTGCGCCAACATCGCCATACAAAAAATAATTCTGATACACCTTCAAAGAGCATCATACTTAAAGCTGGGCGACGAAATGTACAAGGCAAAACACCCAATCAAAAAGCATACTTACAAATCATGCAGGATAAAACACTGACCGTTGCTGTTGGTCCTGCAGGTTGCGGTAAAACATATTTAGCAGTCGCTGCGGCTGTAGTTGCCTTGAATAGCCATCAAGTCGAACGCATTATTTTAACACGCCCCGCTGTGGAAGCTGGTGAGAAACTTGGTTTCTTGCCTGGTGATTTACAACAAAAAGTTGATCCTTATTTGCGACCCCTATTTGATGCACTCACAGATATGCTGGGTATTGAAAAAATGAACACATTGATGGAGCAAAATCGTATTGAAATTGCACCCCTTGCCTATATGCGTGGACGCACACTCAATGATGCATTTGTAATTCTTGATGAGGCACAAAATACCACCAAAGCGCAAATGAAAATGTTTCTCACCCGCTTGGGTTTTTCTTCAAAAATGGTGGTCACTGGCGATGCTACCCAAATTGATTTGCCACAACATCACCATAGTGGCTTGTTACACGCACTAAGTGTATTGGAAAATATTAAAAATATTGGTATTTGCAAGCTCACCAGTTATGACGTTGTTCGTCACCCATTGGTCGAAAGTATTGTCGAAGCATATGAAGCCAATAAATCATGATTGAAATAGTGATAGATGAAGGTGTGCATGGTGATTTTCCATCGTTAGAACATATTACACAAGCTATTGATGAAACTTGCCACGCCCTGAACTTAAACCTTAAACAACCGCAAATATGTATACGCTTTGCACATAATCAAAACGTTCAAGCACTCAATGCCCAATGGCGCAACCAAGATAAAGTTACCGATGTACTCTCTTTTCCTATGCAGGAGAATCGTTATCACGATGGTGAGCCTTTGGGTGATATTGTGCTGGCTGTACCCTTTGTTGAACAAGAGGCTTTACGCTTGGGTTTAGATGTTCAAGCCCATGCCCTTCATCTGATTATCCACAGCACATTACATTTGCTTGGGCATGATCATATTGAGCAACAAGATGCGGCAACCATGCAGGCTTTAGAATGTGACATTATGCAAAAATTGCATTTACATCACCCCTATCCTGATGGAATATGTGACCATGCTTAAAAATATTCGCCAACGCCTGCGCCAATATCTTATCAACACGCTTCGCCCAGGTAAAAACCATGATGAATTATTGCATATCATTAGCAGAGCTGAAGCGATACGCTCGGATGAGCAACGACATATGCTTGAGGGAATCATCCACCTTCATGACACCCGCGTACGAGAAGTGATGATTCCACGCTCAGATATTAAAGCCATTGATATTGCTATGCCTCTTAGCGCAGCAGCCGATATTATATCGGAAAGTGGTGTGGGCAGGTTGCCTGTGATGG
>JALUXZ010000180.1 GCA_027018935.1 Mariprofundaceae bacterium | reverse complement strand
TTCATCGCCACGGTATTGCAATGCTTCTGCAATATGTGCACTGGAAACAGCTTGCTCTCCAGTTAAATCAGCGATGCTGCGAGCTACCTTGAGAATGCGATGGTATGAACGCGCGGATAATGAAAAGCGAGTCATGGCTGTGTCCAATAGCTTAGCACCTGCGGAATCTGGTTTGGCGAATTTTTCTAGGGCAGTGGGCTGTAAGCGAGCATTAAGAATCCCTTCACCCTGACGCTTATATTGAATCTTTCGAGCGGCTTGCACGCGCTGGGCAACAAGCTTTGATGATTCACCCGTTTGCATACCCATCAAAGCTTCTTTTTCTACGGGAGGGACATGAATACGTAAGTCAAAACGATCCAACAACGGCCCTGAAATACGATCTTTATAACGTTTGACTTGTGCATCACTGCAGCGGCATGGGTGGTTTGGATGCCCCAAGTAACCACAAGGGCATGGATTCATGGCAGCCAATAATTGAAATTTTGCAGGAAAAGATAAAGTGTCTGCAGCGCGTGCGATACAGACTTCGCCATTTTCAAGGGGTTGGCGTAAGACTTCTAATACTTGGCGTTTATACTCGGGTAATTCATCAAGAAATAATATGCCACAGTGGGATTTAGAGACTTCGCCAGGCTTGGGTGTGCTACCACCACCAATCAGTGCCACATCAGACGCTGAGTGATGGGGAGAGCGAAAGGGTGGGGCTGAAGATGTTGGTGAGCGTCCAGCCTCACCAGAGACACTATAAATACGTGCTACTTGTAAGCGTTCTGACATCATCAATGGGGGAAGAATACTTGGCAAACGCGCTGCCAACATGCTTTTACCGACACCGGGTGGCCCGCTCATCAATAAGTGATGGCCGCCTGTAGCGGCAATTTCTAAGGCTCGCCTTGCCTGATACTGACCTCGAATATCTGCCATATCAGGTAATGCTGCTTCTTCTTGATGTGCGCCTGTCATATTGGCTATATAAGGGGTTAGCTGTGTTTGCCCCAATAAATGTTCAGCAACTTGTAATAATGATGTTGCAGCAAGAATGTGGATGCCCTCAACAACAGAGGCTTCTTCGGCATTGCCTTGTGGAACAATAATTGTTTCAAAATCATTCCTTTTGGCAAATAGCACCAGTGGTAATATGCCTGCAATGGGATTTAATCGCCCATCCAAAGCTAGCTCACCAAGCATAAATGGTGGTTTTTGCAGGCTTGAAATTTGCCCTGATGCCCATAATAAACCAATGGCAACAGGCAAATCAAAATGTGAACCATCTTTGCGTTTATCGGCGGGTGCTAAATTGACTGTAATATGACTTAAGGGGAATTCAAAATTTGAATTGAGCAAGGCAGAGCGTACACGATCACGCGCTTCCCGAACCGAAGCATCAGGCAAACCAACCATATTCCAGCATGGCAAACCACGGGATAAATCGACTTCAACATCAACCGCTTCCGCATCCAAACCACGCAGTGAAGCCGAAGCGAGCCTTGCTAACATGTGTTAGCTATTAGCCTCTAATGTTTTGATACGCTCTTCCAGAGTTTTAATGCGTTCGAGCAAATCACGCATATCATTTTGGGATTTTTTAAGCATGGCTTCTTGAACTTGCATGCGTTCGTCGGTTACGACATCGAATTGCTGTAATGCACCCTCTACAATCGAGCGAACTTGCGATTCAGCTTCTTGTTTTGCGCCGCCCAATAGACGTAATCCACCAGAAATTTTTTCCGAAATATCATCCAACACTTGATTTGATGCCATATACTTCTCCCTGCTTTTCTTATTTATTTATGTGCCCTTTTAAAAAAGCTTGTTTACCAGATGGCATTTTCACTTTTAACCAGCCTGCTTTTTTAGAGGGTGATACTTTAAGTTTTGCACCAGGTATAAACCAGCCTACTTTGGGTGATGCGACGGAGGCTTTAGCTCGAATATAGTGATATTTTTTAAAGTTAAACTTTTCATGATTTCTCACGTGCAGTGCATTTGTTTGAATGCCCTCAAAAATGGCATTTTCCACAGATTTTTGTCTGCTCATACCTTTGTAAGAGCGCCCCGAAACCGTTGTTAGACGGTTGGTCTCACGTATTAACCTGAGACTTCCTGAAAGTTTGTTGTTGGAAAACTCTAGAGTGTAACCATTATCCATAGGCTCAATAAGCGTTGCTGATAAATCCATGCCATCCAATGTTTTTTGTGTGGCAACAAGAATTTTCCGCATTGAAAATGGCAGGCTTTTCTTTTCTGCTGTAAACATATACAAAGCGCCATCGACTGCCGCACCGCCCACGGCTGTAATAACGGTGCAACCAGATAAGATGCTCAGTGAAAGACAGACAATAATTATTCGCCCCATCGTTTTGCCTCCGTATTATCAACATGTAGATGATCCAAAATGCGTGATACCATGAAATCAATCAGCTCTGAAATACTTTCAGGGCGATGATAAAATCCTGGCATAGCTGGAATGATATCAACACCCAGACGAGATAACTTTAGCATATGTTCCAGATGAATGGCTGATAATGGCGTTTCCCGTGGCATCAGTATGAGCTGTTTACGCTCTTTTATCATGACATCAGCAGCACGCTCAATTAATTGATCAGACATACCATTGGCGATACCTGCAAGTGTTCCCATGGAGCAGGGGATGACAACCATCTGTTGGATATTACTGGAGCCAGATGCTGCGGGTGAGAACCAGTCATATTTATCGTAACAGCGAATATTCTCAGAGCTGCATTCTAGATGTTGAGCCAAGGCAATGGCGGTCTCTTTTGCGGACTCGGGCAACAATACATCACACTCTTGCTTTAAAACAATCCTTGCAGCATCAGATAATAATATGTGCAAACATATATCTTTGGACAATAGTTTTTGTATCAGGCGCAGGCCATAAGCCGCCCCTGATGCTCCAGTCATAGCAATAATGATTTGTTTTTTCTTGGTAGAGTGACCCATTACATACTAAAGCTTTCACCGAGATACAAGCGTCGTGCATCTGGGTGTTCAATGATTTCATCGGCAGTGCCTTGCACCAAAATTTCGCCTGCACTCATCAAATAGGCACGATCGCAAATAGATAAGGTATCACGCACATTATGGTCGGTAATTAAAACGCCAATACCTTTATCACGCAATTCGGCGATAATGCTTTGAATATCTTCAACGGCAATGGGATCCACACCTGCAAAAGGCTCATCCAAGAGTAGAAATCTTGGCTTGGTCACCAAGGCGCGGGCAATCTCGGTACGGCGGCGTTGCCCGCCTGAAAGTGTGTAGGCTTTTTGATGCTGCACACCTTCAATTCCCAAATCGACCAGTAAACCTTCAAGTTCTTCTTCTACCTGAATGCTTGGCAGCTTTAAGGTCTCAAAAATTGCCAATAGATTTTCTCGAACGGTTAATTTGCGGAAAATACTGGCTTCTTGTGGTAAATAACCGATGCCACGGCGTGCGCGCAAATGCATGGGTAAGGAGGTAATATCTTCACTATCAATTGTTACGTGCCCTTCATCGGCAGGCACAAGTCCGCAGACCATGTAAAAGCTAGTGGTCTTGCCTGCGCCGTTAGGACCAAGCACACCCACACATTCACCAGAATATACATCCAAGCTCACGGAATGAACCACAGTCTTTCCGCCATAGCGTTTGCATAAATGGCTGGCTGAAAGGTGATGAACACTCTGGGTCATGGCTTCTTGCCTACAGCATCTTCTGATTCGATACGCATGCGCACACGTCCACCCTCACCTTGCATGACTTGTGTAGATTCTGTTTTTATATTGTGAATAATTTTTTCACCACGAATCACGCCATCGCGATCTTCGACACTGGCTTTGCCGATAAGGATTAGAAGGTCATCCTTTTTATTGTAGGTCGCTTGCTTGGATGCGCCACGTTTGCTCCCTTGCTGCATACGAACACGACCAAAAGCTTCAGCACGCTGCAATTCATTATTCTGATAGTAAGCAAGCAAACGATCACAGCGCAAATCAAAATTGTCGCGAACCAAATGTACGCCGCCTTTAAACTCTGCTTGGCTATGCAGGTGATCCACTGTGACTTGTTCAGATTCGATGGTTACCGCATCACCAGCCCATGCGATACTTGTTAGCAAGCATAGGCATAAGGTTAGTAATATTTTCACTGTAAACCTCCCAACTTCTCTGGATGCGAATCTTTTAGCCACACATCATGCGCAACATGTAATATTTGTGTCTTTCTATTGGCTTTTAAACCACGCCCTTTGAATGTTGTATGTTGCCCCGTGGCAGTGAAAGCATTGGGTACAATAACTTCATTGTGTGTACTGTCAAAATACAAAGCATCTGAAACCAATAACCAATCGCGGTATGTTACATTGACATGGTCTTTAAAGTGAATATTACGTTTTAATGGCTCAAACCATGCTTGATCGCCATGCACAGTAATAACTTCGCCATTTTCTGTGAATAGCTCTAAAACGGGGGTGGTAAGCAACATAGTATTCTCATGCTGTTTGGCGGATTCTGCTTTTAAACGCCAGATGATCTTTTCACCTTTGCGCTCAACAATTAATGGTTTTTCGACGCGTGTTGATGCGGCTTCACCCGTATCTGCGACTTCTTCTGGAAGTTTTCCTGCATCGTTATGTGACCACATCAGTCCCGCAGCAAGACCTACGCTACCCACAGAAAGCATCAGGCAAGCCCACTTTAAATAACGCCACTGCCATGCTTTCATGCTCTGCTTACCAACCGCTATCTTGTGGCGACACACCATAGACAGTGCCCATGACATCTTGCCAAGCACCATTGGCAATAATAAGCCCTTCACAGGCTTGGCGCACTGCGCCATAACCACCATTGTAGCTTGATACCCAATCGACTTTAGCACAAACACCTTGATGCGCATCATTTGGAGCCATGCTTAATCGGCAGACTTTCATGGCAGGTAAATCAATCACATCATCCCCCATATAGGCACAATCGGAGGCTTTAATATTTGCTCTTTCACATAGCGTCACAATGCCGTCGGCTTTTCTTAAGCTGCCTTGGATAAGGTATTTGATGCCCAATTCTTGGGCGCGATGCTCCACAACTTTGGATGTGCGACCTGTCAAAATAGCCACTTCAATACCCATGCGTTGCAATAGTTTGATGCCATGCCCATCACGCACATTAAAGGCTTTGATTTGCTCACATTCATCAGTGAGAAAGATTTGTCCTGCGGTTAATACGCCATCGACATCTAAAACCAACATGCGGATGCCTTTGGCGAGTTCCATTGGGAATGATTGATAGTGATTGCTCATGCGATACCTGCCTGTAAAAGATCATGCAAATGTACAATGCCTTGTAATTCACCATTGTCAGCGACCACAAACAAGGTTGTTAGCTTGTGCGTTTCCATGATGTGTATGGCTTCACTTGCCAAGTGATTTGGCACAATAGTTCGGGGTTGGGGGTGCGCCAGTGTTTGAACAGAGGCATCTAAATCGACATCGCCAGCTTGCAAAATACGCCGTAAATCACCATCGGTAATACAAGCAATAAGTTTTCCACCTTGTGAGACACCCGTTACACCCAAACGATGCTGAGACATTTCTACAATAGCTTCTTTTAAGCTTGCCGAGACATCTACCATCGGTAGCTCATCACCAGCATGCATGACATCGGCAATGGTCATTAACTTGCGACCCAAGCTACCCGCAGGATGCACGCGGGCAAAATCTTCTTCTTTAAAACCACGTTGTTTTAATACAACGACAGCCAAAGCATCACCCAATGCTAGGGTTGCAGTGGTTGATGCTGTCGGTGCCAAATTCATAGGGCAAGCCTCTTCGCGCACAGGGACTTCCAAGACCATATCGGCAAAGGTAGCCAATGTAGATGTTGGTTTGCCTGTCATGGCGATGACAGATGCGCCCAAGCGTTTAATGGTAGGCAATAAGCCACATACTTCACTGGTTTCACCGCTATGAGACAATGCCAACACAGCATCATCGGAGGTAATCATGCCTAAATCACCATGCTGGGCTTCAGCGGCATGGACAAAAAAAGCAGGTGTGCCAGTCGATGCAAAGGTTGCAGCAATTTTACGTGCAATAATGCCCGACTTACCCATCCCAATTACAACCAAGCGACCGTTTAAATTCAAAATACAATCAACCGCAGCAACAAAATCACCATTTAATACCTGTTTTTGCGCTTGTAGCCCTTGAATTTCAATATCTAAGACTGTTTTGGCTTGTTCTAGCCATAGTTCCGTATTCATGGTTAACCCCATTCAGATTGTCGTGCAGCAAGTTTCAGGCTGTTTTGTAAGCTATCAGCATGTTGTTTGAAGCTAGCGATTTCAGCTTTGGGTACAGGTTTTGCTGGTGTGTGTTTGACACGTAACGGATTCATAGCGCGTCCACGCACACGAAACTCAAAGTGTAAATGTGGCCCCGTTGCCAAGCCTGACATGCCTACATAGCCAATGATTTGCCCTTGTTTCACGCGCACACCTTTATGAATGCCGCGACCAAACTTGCTCATATGTCCATAGCGCGTGTGATGATTACGGTTGGTATGACGAATTTCAACCAAACGTCCATAACCACCTTTCCAACCTGCAAAGACAATACGACCATCACCAAGAGCATGGATAGGCGTGCCGGTTCTTGCCGCATAATCCACGCCTTTATGGGCACGTGTATACCCCAAAACAGGGTGTTTTCGTGCTGATCTAAAGCGTGAGGAGATACGAGAGTATTTCACAGGAGCTTTTAAATATGCCTTGCGAAGACTCTTTCCATCCAATGAATAATAGCCCTCTTTACCATTTTTGAGTTGGTAACGAATAGCGTGATAACTACGCCCTTGATTGGTAAATACAGCATTCAAGATGGTGGTGCCAATTATTTTCCCAGCATCGTTGTATTGCTCTTCGTACAATATTTGAAAAGAATCTCCCTTGCGTAAGTCACGTGCAAAATCAATATCCCATGCAAACACATCGACGAGGTTCATGGTGGTTCGGTCATCCAAACCTGCTTTGGCAGCATCAACAAAAAGGCTATCAGAAATAGTAGCTTGTACATAAACTTGACGATGTGTGACGGGCATTTTTTCCAAGGCGGCGTGCCAAGTAGCTTCTGTACGGCTTAAATGTAATTTTTGCCCTGCATCAATGTCATAATAAACGTGACTGACAGCGTCGATGTCGTGACGAATGAAAGCGTGACCAGCTTGAACGTGGCTGAGCGGGTGTATTTTTTTTGAGGCTGCTTGCATCGCCATAATTTCAGAAAAGTTAAAGCCCAAGGTGTTTAGTGATGAAATAGCTGAATCACCAGCTTTCACAATGACTTTCTGCGCACTGTTGGCATGCTTTAATAAATTATTTTCTTCAGGTTGTAGCCACTCTTCATGTGTCAGTTGCACGCTTGCATCAACACTCAAGCTCGACACAGTTGTGATAGCCAATAGCAAGAGTATGCCTGCCAATATCGGAATATATACAGCCTTTATAGCAAACAACTTGCCCAATGATTGCTGCACAGTATGCCAAGCACATTTCAGGCTAGAAGGGCGATGCTTCCTGCGTGTCTGTGACGGCATGGCTGGTGAATGGGTTTGATTTGCAAAGTCCTGTGCCAACATTAACTCCTGTAAAAGCTTATGAAGTGGCTCATAAGTCGGCGCATGGTGATGGGATGCTGAATATTGTCAAAAAACATAGGGAGGTGCTGATTAACTCTGGATGAATGGATATGCGATTCAAAATCACCAACACCAAGGCAGCAAGCGCAAGCAATAGCCCCGCTATTGCTAAGTTGGCTAACGCAGGTGCTGGCGATTTTGGGCGCATAGGCATCATTTATTGAGTTGATCAGCACCTCCACAGGGCATCTCGAAAAACCTCGCACGAATTAAACGACGTTGATTTTCGCTCATAGCAAGGCGCAATGAAATGAGTCATAGCATCGCTATTGCCGATTTTATTCAACGCAGCTAGGGGTGAAAAGCACAAGTTTGGCGAAGTACCGAGGTTTTTCGAGGTGCCCCATAGTTGTTTATTCTGATTTAGCATTTTCTTGATCGCTTTCGTTGGTATTTGAATCATAATCAGCATCGGCGATTAGCTCTTGATGCACGAGTAGCGTCATGTGGGTGATAACAATGCCTGGAACACTGGCAATAGCAGCCAATAATAGCCCGAACATAATGAGAGCTAGTAGATGCGCAATGCTGCCCCAAAAACCAATGGCATCGACAATGCGCAAGAATGCTTCATTGGCGGTGTAACCCACCAGCCCCAATGTTATTTGCGCACCCAGCCATAATGGCGAAAGAACCACGATAGCGATGATGCAGCTAACCAATACGCCACCCAAGTTGTAAAGTAATAATGTTGGCAGCCGTTGTTTGATTAAAGACCATAATTCATCTTTTAATTGCTGTGCGTTGCTTTCGGTTAAGACGACACGTGCGGCAATATTGAATAAGGCTAAAAGTAATGCTACAGCAACAATGCTGTTTAAAAGCAAGAGTGGCACAGCCAGAAGTGATAGCCAAATCAAACCCAAGGCGGGAATATTTGCGAGCGATAAAAGTAGCATTTCACCAAGCAATAAGGCGAGTAACAAAGCCGCGCCCCAAGCAGGTAGGAGCATCAATGAACGCGTTTTCCCCCAAGCAAAACGAAATGCTTCTACGCTGTTTGACATAGGTTCAGATTGCATGCCTTGGTAAAGTTGGTGCGCCAGGGCGGTTAAACCAAATAAAAACCACAACAAAGAGCCCAAAACGCCAACAAAAGAGGTTAAGATGCCTGTGAAAGTATTGTGTTCACTAGGGATGTATAGCAGTCCAAAAATAAGTACAGAGCCCAAGACACTGATAGACATGGTAAGCAAAAGCTTTGGCTTCAGCGCATTTTGAATAGCTAGCCACCATGGTTCAGCTTGCCAATGTTGTTGTGTCATTCTGCCTCCAGAAACAAAGCTAATGCTTTAATTTCTCGTACATAATTTGCAATGATACATGGATGACAGACACTTTTCCAAATAACTTTATGCTTTATCGAGTCCCACCTTGAATATATTGCTGCGCAAAGGCATTAAAACCATTCATGTTTTTTAATGCTGAACCTAAATTGCGAATCGTGTTTAGCATTAAATCATGGCTAAGGTCTTTGTAATCTTGCATAAGGTGTTTCATGGCTTTTTCTGGTAATATATACACTTCACATGTTTCAAGCGCCTTCACTGTAGCACTGGCAATATCATGGTTAAAAAATGCCATGTCCCCTAGCTGCGCACCAGCTTCCAGCTTGGCAATACGTACCGCCTGTCCATGCTTCTCATATTGCAGGCTTACTGTCCCTGAATACAATAAAAACAAACCTTGTGATGCATCGCCTTCAGCAATCAGGGTATCGCTTTGCTGATAATTTTTAAGCTCAATAACATCGAGCAAAATACGCTGTTCATTGTCAGACAAAGTACGTGCAAAAATATGGTCTTCTAACCATTTTATGTCCAAATTAGCCATGCTAACCTCCGAGAATCAGTGCGTGCAAAAGCGTATATGGCTTATAATTGCCATCCGTGACACACATCACGATAAAGAAAAGTTCCTAAATATGTGTTTCAGAACAGTATTCAATTGGTGGAGATATTGAGTGCTACTTTGTCAATTAAGATGGTGGCGCAAGTTCGGGGGACACAATGGAATGGCACTAAGTTAAGCGACTCATACAGTATCCCCAACGTTTTTTAAGGGGTTTTCAGGGTATAATAAAGTGTTATTTTACGTGAAGCGTTGCCTTGCACTTCACCGAAAATGAGTCATTTCCATTTTGTGCTATGAAGTAATTTTATGGTTCATCCGGAAAATGCGTCCGTGGATGTTAGGATTCTCGAAAACGTGAGGTTTTACGATGTCGACGAGTCTTTTATATCATGGATTTGGCCTGCCTACAGGCTATGAATATCAAAGCAGCCGCT
>JALUXZ010000179.1 GCA_027018935.1 Mariprofundaceae bacterium | reverse complement strand
TTCAGCGTTGTATTGGACTCACGATGCGCCTTTATTGCAATACCTTGGCGTATCACCAACACAGGCGCGTTTTAAGCCTGCCTTTTATGATGGGCAAGCGTTATTGAATGAAGTCAATGGCATGCGCGACCAAGCACTGCGTGAAGGGCGTAACCGCATTGGTATGATTCTGGGCAATCGCGATTGTATGGATACCAAAACCATTAGCCCTGACATGTGGTCATTGTTTAATTTGCTGCCTGCTGGTGAAGTTCAAAAGCCCCATCGTCATCAATCTGTCGCACTGGATTTAGCAGTGTCTTCTGGCTCCAATACCTACACATTAATCGGCAAAGAAGTCGATGCCGATGGTAATATTATCAACCCTATCCGAGCCGACTGGGCAACCAGCACCGTATTTATCACACCACCAGGCTGGTGGCACTCTCACCACAATGAATCAGGTGAAGATGCTTATGTTTTCCCTGTTCAAGATGCTGGACTACACACCTATTTGCGCACACTTGATATTCAGTTCATAAAATAATGTTGCAGCCATCCTTGCAACGCATGGTTGCAGAGGCAACCTATGCAAAAGATGTCATACCCGACGAAGTCATCCAATCACTGTGGAGTGGTTATGGTGAGATTATTCGCCTGAAACTAAGTGGTGCAGACATCCATAGTGTGATTTTAAAACACGTCAAACCACCCACGGTCATCCACCATCCGCGCGGTTGGCATAGCGATGCCTCACATGCCAGAAAGCTAAAATCATATGCTGTGGAAATGCATTGGTATGAATGTTGGAGCGCGCGTTGCAACAAATACTGCCGCGTTCCAAAAAGTTATTTAACCGCCACGCATGATAATGAATTTATTATCTTACTCGAAGATTTAGATGTCGCTGGCTTTTCTATTCGCAAAGAACATGTTGAAATAACCGATATTTACCAATGCCTACGCTGGCTTGCTTATTTCCACGCTATATTTTTAGGTGAGGCCCCAAAAGGCTTATGGGACTCTGGCAGTTATTGGCACTTGGACACACGCGCTGATGAGCTTGAAAATATGCAATACAAAGAGCTACAGCAAGCCGCCCCAAATATCGATTACATGCTCAAACATGCTCGTTATCAAACGCTGATTCATGGTGATGCCAAGCTAGCTAACTTCTGTTTTGGCGATGATGGTCAATCGGTTGCTGCTGTTGATTTTCAATATGTCGGTGGTGGCTGCGGCATGAAAGATGTCGCCTATTTTCTGGGTAGTTGTTTGGATGATAAGCAATGCGAAACGCTTATTCCAAAGCTATTGGATGTTTATTTTGAATATTTAAAACAAGCAAGCAATGAACAGGCTAAACAAGTCGATAGCGATGCTTTAGAAGCTGAATGGCGTAATTTGTTCCCTATTGCATGGGTAGATTTTTATCGTTTTCTTGATGGCTGGATGCCGGGTCATTGGAAAATTAACAGTTATACACGTCGTTTAGCATCTGATGTATTAAAAACATCTGCTTGCACATCCTAACGCGCAGTCTCATGCTTCACCCGAACAGTTTGTTGTGAGGGGTCTCTCTATGTTACATCGTTTGCTCATTTTATTATGCCTTTTTTCTTTCTCAGCATGTGGTTTAATACATAAACCCGAGGCAGGTAATAAGGCTCCACAAAGCAAAGCTGCCAAACAACCTCAAAGCAGCAATAAAAATGCTGCGCCTGTCATTGTGATGGTTCCAGAGTTTGATGATATTCCTGTGCCCGCCAAGTTATCACGCGATGCAGACCGTAGCTTTGTATATGAAGCACCTGGTGTTACCATGGGTGTGATTATTTATACGGGTTATGTGAAAGGCGACAGCCTTGCGAAGTTTTTCCGCAACGAAATGCCCAAGTATGAATGGCAGTTTTTAAATGCCTTTAGTGAAGGTGATAAATATCTCATCAGTTTTATTAAAAGTGATAAATCCTGCATGATTAGTGTAGAAGAAAGCACGCTGTCCACCCGTGTCACCATTAAAGTGGGACCAACACAAGGTCGTTAACGGCTCTGTTTTACCAAATAATCCAATATATGGTCTGCATTATCACATAACATACGATAGGCAGCTTCAAAGCCCTCTGCACCACCATAATAGGGATCTGGCACATCTAAACTGATGCTAGAATCAGTTTCAAATTGACGCATCATCAATAATCGATTTTCTGGCACGCCCATCGCCAATAAGTTCATACGGTTATCATCATCCATGGCAACAAACCAATCCCAATCATTTACTTTATTGGCTGTTATTTGTTGGGCGCGGTGTTGGCTCAAATCCAAACCATGTTGGGCTGCTGTCTGCGCAGAACGAACATCGGCAAGACCACCAACATGCCAATCACCTGTACCAGCTGAAGCAAATGTAAACTGGCTACTCAAACCTTTTTTTTCTGCCTGCCCATGCACAATGATTTCTGCCAAGGGAGAACGGCAAATATTCCCCAAACAAACAAAGAGTACGCGTATTGGTTTGGTATAAGAGAATGAAGCTATATCTGCATTAGACATGTTGTAAATTTTTCTCCGCTTGCGATAACTGCAAATACACAGGCTGAATCCAAGGCGTATGCGCAGTATGATCTGTTTTATCCCACAATGCTTGGATAAGCAGGCTCATCGCTTGTCCACGCTCAATGTTTAATGGCAAGTGTTGCCAATCTAGCAAATCAGTCACAGGCTCTTGTTGTGCCGCGAATGCCCCCGCAGGCATATTTTGAATCTCACTCCAAGGTTTACATGCAGCGTCTTGCAAGCATTCACCTTGTTGGTAACAACCTACAAAAACCTCACCTGCTCGCGCATCTTCCAAAACCCAAACAGGCTCATCATTTTGTGTTTGCATTGCAGTAATCGCCAATGAAGAGAGCCCCCAAATGGGCAGTTTTAAAGAAGCATTGATACCAGCCAGCATCGCAGCTGCAATACGCAGCCCTGTAAAAGAACCTGGCCCTTGACCCAATGCCAGCATGTTTAAATCAGACCATGTTAAATCAGCTTGTTTCAATACATCTTGAAGTAGTGGTAATATCGTATCTGAATGTTGTTTTCCTTCACTTGCTTCGGCAGTGAATACCTGACCTTTTGTATTGATTAAACACACACAAGCACGTTTAGTTGCCACATCCAAGGCTAAAATTGGCTGCATTATAACAATGATTTTAATGCGGCTCTCAATGATTCGCCATGTTTTGGATGTTGCAGACCTAATGTCGCATTCGCCAATAGAAAACCATAAGGGTTACCAGCATCAAAACGCTGCCCTTCAATCACTACACCATAAACAGGTTCTTCCTTGGCTAATTGGCACATTGCATCGGTTAACTGAATCTCACCACCAGCCCCTGGGTTGGTAGTTTTTAGTAATTCAAATAATCGTGGGGTAAAAATATAGCGCCCAATCATGGCTAAATTAGACGGAGCCTCATCAACCGAAGGTTTTTCAATCATATCTTCCAAACGCAACAAACCATTTTCATCACGGGCTTTCACAATACCATAACGTGAAACTTCATTATCAGGCACCGATGCCAAACCAATCACCGATGCACCTGTTTGCTCATGCACATCACGAAGTTGCTGCATAGCGGTTTTTCCTTCAGACAAAATAAGCTCATCTGCTAAAGAGACACCAAAGCACTCATCACCGACCCACGGCGCAGCACATAATACGGCATGCCCTAAACCCAAGGGCTGCTTCTGCCTGATATAAGCAACATCAGCCATACGTGCGACACGTGAAACCGTTTTATACAAAGCAGACTTACCTGCTGCGTGCAGGTTTGCTTCAAGCTCGGCAGAAATATCGAAATGATCTTCAATCGAGCGTTTACCACGCCCTGTCACCATCACAATTTCGCCCATGCCAGCAGCCAAAGCTTCTTCCACGCCATACTGAATCAACGGTTTATCCACAATCGTTAGCATTTCTTTGGGAGTCGCTTTGGTCGCAGGTAAAAAGCGCGTGCCCATACCCGCTGTTGGAAAAACAATTTTACGTAACGATGTGCCCATTTTTAAAATCCTTTGAAAACCATAGTGCTTCCCTATTTAGCATGTAAGAACTCAAAGTGCAATAGTTCTTTATGATAAACGCCCATAAGAATGCAAGCCTGCAAGATACATATTCACACCCAAGAAACAGAATACCGTTACCAAGAATGCAATCACTGTCCACCATGCCAAGGTCTTACCATGCCAGCCATGAGAAATACGCACATGCAAATAAGCACCATATACCAACCAAACAATCAAAGCCCAAGTTTCTTTTGGATCCCAAGACCAGTAACCACCCCAAGCTTCTGCAGCCCAAGCTGCACCAAGAATCGTTGCCAATGTGAATGCTGGAAAACCAACCGCAACAGATTTATAAGCCAGTTGATCCAAAGCTTCCAAGCTTGGGAATACCGCCACCATTTTGCTACCACGAGCTTCAAGCCACATACGTGTTAAATACGCCATGCCAGCACCACATGCCACTGCAAATGAACCATAACCGACAAAATTCATCGGCACATGAATTTTCATCCAATATGATTGTAAAGCAGGCACTAGCGGTTTGATTTCAGCTTGCCCCACAGACTCCAACCAAATGCTAAAAAATACGCCTGCTGCAACCAATGCCATGACAAATGCGCCCATCGCTTTGGCTTCATAACGTTTTTCCCACTGCAAATAAATAATCGTGACAATGCAAAATAATAAAATAAATACTTCATAAATATTGGAAACGGGGGCGTGTCCAATCTCACCATCCATAAATAAATAGGACTCATACCAACGTAATAATAATGCTGCGCCACCTGCATATAGCCCTCCCCAAGCTGCTGCTGTTGCCATGCCGCCTATAAATGATTCTGGTGCAAATAAATAAGCAATATAACAAATTGCCGAAAACAAAAACAATACATTCATCGTCATGATAACATTCGCAGCAAACAAGTTTGTTTGATCTTCATACGACACCATTGCCGCACTAGGCTCAAGCAAGGTGAGCAAGCCCATCAAAATAAGCATCAAAGCTCCACCATCAAACCACGACACCATCATTTTAGGAATGTGGCCATTGACGACTTCAGGTCGCAACATTGAAACGCCGATTGCCAAGCCCGCTGCTAGTAATGCCCCTGTTCCCAGCCACATTAAACCATCTTGTCCTACCAATTGAAAAATATAGCCATTCTCTGTATAACCATCACCGCCAAACATTGCCAAGCCCACTGCACCCAACATCAAACCAATATATGCCCAATAACGCACAAATGCAGCGCGCCCTTGATACATATTTTCCCATAATCCATTTGATTCTACTATTGCTGTCATACGGTCTCTCCTTTCTTCAACTGTTGCATATCATCATTGATCAAGCTTAAAATTTCATGAAATTCACGATCAAAGTTCAATGGGTTTCGATTACTCAAACCAACAAAACTAATACTTACATCATTGCCCTTTCTGCGCACAACCAGCCATAACTTACGATGTGATACATACAGCATGATACATAAACCTATCACCAACAAGGCACTACCAGTCCAAACCACATTCATGCCAGGGTCTCTTGCCAACTGTAAACCAGTATAATATTTCTGATCATAATCATCGAGTACGGGAATATACGGCCAAGGTAAACGAGGAATGACCTGTACCGCTTGCAATACGCGCATTGCCATAGCCTGAAAGTTATCTGGGCGTTTATCTTTGCCAAACACATCATCCATCGCAGCTTTAAATGCCTGCATATTAGCTTTTTGTTGATTGCTTAAATCAGCATCACCCAAGTGAATCATAAAACGTTGCAGTAATTCCCACTCTTGTGGGTTGCTCATATCCAAACCCAATGCCATGGATTGAAATTCTTTAGCATCTCCAGAAAAAGATACCTGCATAAAATTACCACGATTTTCACCATTTAACTCAAATGCATCCTGAAAACTACGGATTTTCACAGGCTTCAGACCTGGTCCACGCATGACAAAATCAACCGAAGGTCCCAAATCTTGGAAATCTTTGGCTTTGCCCGCCTCTGCCATATTTTCAACATTATGTGGACGGAAGTCAGTCATCTCTAACGTAATGCCTGTCGCTTCATCTTTAAATGTTGTATAAACCTTTGCTTCCGCCGAATCAATATCTCCACTGCCATCAAGTTTTAATAATTTTAGATGAATATTCGAGCCACCATCACCAAAGCTAGCTTGATAAATACGTACCCCTTTATAATACAAAGGTTCATTAACAATAATATCCGAGGTCAAAACCTCTTTGCCATCATCAATAATGGTTAAATTACTTTTGAATTCTTTAGGCATGCCATTGGGATAAAAATCAATGGAGAAATCATTACATTGAACTTCAAAGGGCATTTTCATGTATTCTGTGCTGGTGCCCTTCAAAAAGCTAATTTCACTTTCCTTACTACCCACACCCACATTCATATTACCACGAAAGCCAAATTGTACGCTCATCCAGCCACCAATCAGAATCACCAACATTGCCGAATGCACACAAATATAACCCCATTTATGATATTTCCCTTTATCGGCACGGATATAACTTACATCACCACGTTGCTCTTCACGAATACGCCATTCTTTCAAACGCTCTTTGGCAACATGTAATACATTTTCAGCACTCTGAGCTTTAATTGCCCAATGATGGGCATGTTTCATATGTTTCATGGCACTATCAGATAGAGCCACTTTACTGCTGCGCATTTCCTTTAAGAAACGGGGCACATTGCGCCACAAGCACACAGATAACGACAACATCAAAAAGCCTAATAGAGATAGGAACCACCATGTATGGTACATATCAAACAGCCCAAGAGAGCGGAATACCCAGTACCAAATAGGTCCGAATTGTTGTAAATAGTCAGCTTGATCTTGATTCTGTAACAAAACAGTTCCAATCACAGATGCCAATGCTAAAACAGTCAGCAATGTAATTGCCAAAGACATAGAGCCAAGGCGAAGTAAAATCGGTTTTAAATAATCGGTTGTATTAGACATGGCGGGCATGATAACCACCCAAATTCATCACGTCATGCGTAGAATCTACCCTAAATAATAAGGGCATATAAAAGAACCCCTAATTTTGACATTTAAAGGTGTGAAAATATGCTTAAAAACTGTACGTTTGGCTTAACTATTATGGCTTAAAATATGTGGGGTCAATGTCATACTGGCGAATTAATTTGCGTACAGTATTACGATTCAAGCCCAACATATCAGAAGCTTTTAGTTGGTTTCCATCACACTTTTCCAAAACCAAACGCAACAAAGCTGGCTCAACCATAGCAAGTAAACTACGGTGCATATCAGTGGCTTCCGCGTAACCCAGTTGATCCATATACGTCCGCAAACAGCGCACAACAGCTTCATCCAAGGTCTCAAGTTTGTGCCCTGCACCATGTACACCATCATGCCCCAATGCCAATGCAACGTCGGATAATGTAATACTTGCACCAGGTGTTAACACCGCCAAACGGCGCATAACATTTTTCAACTCACGAATATTACCATGCCAGTCATAACGTTGAAGAAGACCAATCGCATCATCCAATAAAATAGGTGCTACCATGGATAAATCATCGGCCGCCTGCTGCAATAAAAACTCTGCCAACTCAGGAATATCATCACGTCGATCTCTAAGTGGCGGAATGTGTACTGGAATTACATTCAAACGATAATATAAATCTTCGCGGAAAAGCCCTTCTTTGATTTTATCTTGTAAATGCTGATGTGTTGCTGCCAATAATCGCACATTAACGCTTTTTTCTTGATTACTACCAATGCGTTGCACCATGCCCGTTTCCAAAACACGTAGCATCTTGGATTGCAAAGCCATCGGCATATCACCAATCTCATCAAGAAATAGTGTGCCGCCATTGGCCTGCTCAAAAAGACCTTCACGGGCTTTATTCGCGCCAGTAAAAGAACCTTTTTCATGTCCAAACAACTCTGCTTCCAATAATTCAGATGGAATCGCTGCCGTATTAATCGCAATAAAGGCTTCATTTTTTCGCAAGCTTAAACGATGCAATTCTTGCGCAACCAGCTCTTTTCCCGTACCAGACTCACCTGTAATCAATACCGTTAAATCCGATGCCGCCACCCGCCCCAAAGTACGAAACAGGTGCTGCATAGCCTCGCTTCGCCCTATAATCATACTGTGATGTGGCTCTTGTTTGGCAGTCTCTATTTTCTCGAGTTTAGGTGGGGATGTTACTGGCTGGACACGCTGTGCCAAAGCCCGAACTTCATTTAAATCAAAGGGTTTGGGAAGGTATTCCATCGCACCTTCACGGTATGCTTCAGCAGCATGACCAAAGGTTGTTTCAGCCGTTAGCATAATCACAGGTGCGTTAAACATACCCTGTGACAATGCGCTCATACCATTACCGTCAGGCAAAAAAACATCCAAAAAAACTAAGTCCACACCATCTTTTTGCAGCAATTCTGCATCGGCTAAGGTGCCAGCCTCAAGCACCTCAAAACCTTCTTCTTTTAAGACACGTGCCAATACCCAGCGAATACCTGCATCATCATCAACAATCAGCGCACGCATCATGGTTTCTCCTTCATAATCGGTAAGTGCATCACAAATGTGGTATCCCCAGACCCTGCTTTTAATGAAATGCGCCCACCATGCTCTTGCACAACCCGTTGAACCACAGCCAATCCTAGTCCACTTCCACGCGCCTTATTAGAGACATAAGGCTCAAACAAACTACCACGTAACGATTCAGGAATAGCATGCCCATTACTACGCATACTCAACTCCATCACCATGCCGCGATGGTTTGGCAAAGCAACCAAAGGCGCAATGCGTGTCTCCCACGTAATACACGTTGATTCAGCTTCTAACGCATTGACCCATAAATTCTCTATCGCCTGTCGCAGACGCTTCTCATGCACCCATAAACTGGGCAAGCTCGGGTCATAAACGCGGCGTACTTGAACTTTTTCAGATCCAGTACAAACATCATCAAGCAAGGCATGAATATTAACTTCAGTCATCGCAACATTGGCACGTGGACCGACCTGCAAAAAAGTATCAATCCGCTCTTTGATACGATCCACCTCTGCCAAAATATGGGCTGAAATATCCGCCGCATCACCTGTGCTTTTCTCATGCAGCAGTTGCGCCGCTCCGCGCAATGCAGCCAACGGGTTTTTCACTTCATGCGCCATTTCTAGGGCGATACGTGCAATCGTTTCCGCCATTTCATGGCGCTTGGCATGCTCTTCCACTTCAGAGCGATTAGCCTCAGGGATTAGGCCGATGACCACGCCTTGTTGATCTTGCATAGGACCAAAGTGCAAGGAATACGGCATATGATTCTGACGACCACAAAAGGCATCATCAGCAACTGTTTCGCCTTGCAATGCACGCTCAACCATGGCTGCTACTTCCGATGATGGCTGTAAAAAGTCTGCCAAATGTTTCCCCGCCATCCAGCGCAATGATGTGCCCATATGCCCTTGTGCTAGCTCATTCGCGTGGGTGATATGACCCTCAGCATCGACCAAAATCACTGCCATCGGCATCATATCCAATAATGGGAATTCTTGTTTAGCCATGGCAGACACTATGCGGCTAGTGGCAAAGCATCATCCAATGCTAAGAAATAATCACGTGCTACCTGCAGCTGTGTATCCCAATCATCCAAGCGTTGGAAATGCCCGCGAAACTCAGCGGACTCACGCAATCCTTTACTATACCAGCCAACATGTTTACGAGCCACCTTCGATGCAAAGCGTACCCCATGATGCTCCGCCAAATGCTGCATATGCTCTTCAACCACTGCCCAACGCTCTGCCGCTGTTGGTGCACTTGGTTTAGGCAAGCCCATCATCGCGGCATGCACTTCTTGCAATACCCAAGGGTTTCCCTGCACTGCTCGCCCAACCATCACACCATCACAGCCAGAAACACGCAGCATTTCCAATGCGCTATC
>JALUXZ010000178.1 GCA_027018935.1 Mariprofundaceae bacterium | reverse complement strand
CATGATTGAAGGCTAATTTATACTGCAAATATCCAGAATATACTCAGTTGAGTTTAACCTAATATTGTCAAAATAACCTTTTTTTGTATCCAGTGACTGCTCATGATTTTAATGCGATTGCCCTGTCCGCGACGATGTGTAAGCTTGCCAGAAGGGTATAGATACGCTTGAATCTGCCAGCTAATATTTTGGGGAAAGGAGTCGCTTTATGGCAATAGATGTAAAATGGTTGGAAGAAAAGGTGCTTCTACGCAAGCTGGATACAGCAGAAATATCGTTGCTTAAAGAGTTGGTTAAGGTGACAGAGTATGCGCCTGGCGAACAAATCATGGAACAGGGCAAATCAGGTGGTGTGTTATACATGTTGTATTCTGGTGTGGCTGATATTACTTGTCATGGTAATGGTCATGATATGCGTGTGGCAACAGCGCGCGAAGCCTCGTTGTTTGGTGAAATGTCCTTTTTAACAGGCAGTGAAGCCAGTGCTTCAGTAACAGCGCAGAAAGCATGTGTGGTGTATAGCCTAACGCGTGCTGCTTATTCTGAGCTGATGCAAAAGAACCAAGATTTGGTTTTTGCATTGTTTACCCATCTTTTGGTTCATGCCGCTGGTGTGATTCGGCATATGAATGAAGAACATTTGGCTTTCCAACAGTACATTATGGGTCGCCGCTCTTAAATTTAAGGTTTTAGTAGCTATTCACCTCACCACCGATTCGCCTGATACTTGCGTTAGAAAATGCTCACTTACAGCAGTAAGTTGCGCTTTTCCGCCTCGCCTAAAAGCGCCTACTGTTGGTGGTATCAAATAAATCAGCGGCAATTTGAATAGATACGGGTCAATTTATAACGATGCTGAATAGTTATAGGCTTGGCAGACTTTTTGCTGTAAGAGTGGAAATATGATACTTAATAATTAGAGATGACGTGCTGCGTCAGGCTTATCTGTGGAGGGTAAGATGGTTATAACGTTATTGGCAATTGTGAGTGTGCTTTATCTGGCATTACAATTGGAAGACAAGTTTAAGGTGCCATCACCACTGGGTTTGATTGTTTTATCCTTTATTTTTCATGCCTTGATGGGTGATGTCTTTATGTTGACGGGTGATGCGGAGCATTTTGCATTGCTGGTGTTATTATTATTACCCATCCTGCTTATTTCCGATTCTCTTGAATTAAGTGTTGCCGATTTAAAAGAACATGGGCTTAGTTTATTTTACTTGGCAGTTGTTGCGGTTTCTTTATCGGTCTTGGCAGCATTGCTGATGGGTAACACCTTATTTAGTGAATATAATTTATCAACGGCAGCGATTATTGTATTGTTCGCCATGGTTTTGGCGACTGACCCTGTGTCGGTCGTAAGTATATTTTCTAAGTTTAACCTGCCACATAAGTTAAAAATACTGTGTGAAGGTGAGAGCCTATTTAATGATGCTACAGCATTGATTGTGTTTGTTTTTATCGGTCTTTATGCCTTAAATGGCGGCGAGATTAGCACTGCTTATGTGGCGGAGATCAGTGTGCTGGTGGTGTTGGGATCTTCTGCATTGGGTGTGATATTTGGTTATATCGGGCTAGTTATGATGAAAACGACGACCAATCGTACAGCAGAGTTGCTTATTCTTGTTTTGGTGGGTTATGGCAGTTTTGAATTGGCTGAACATTTTTATACGCTTCTCAATATGTTTGGTATGCATTCGCATATGCACCTTTCAGGTATTTTAGCCTGTATTTTTGCGACAATCACCGTCAATCACATGATGATGCAGGAAGCCGTGAAAGATGAGGCGGCGATTGATCATGAAGAGGAAGTGTTACAAAACATTCCCACTTCACGAGGCGTGATTACTACGGCAATTCATAAAATTAAAGCTACTGTGGAAGAGCGGGAGCGCCATTTGCGCACCAAAGAAGACGTGCAACTTTTGGCATTGGTTGCCAACACGATGTTATTTGTAGCCATGGCAGAGCTGATTAATATGTCGTTGTTATGGCAGTATAAAACAGAAATTATCGTGATGTTTTTAGCGACCACAGTGATTCGTGCTGTGATGATGGCAAAATTTGCCATGATTACCAACAAGACCGATAAAATGACCAATATTAATTTTCGTTGGTGGGGTGTGTTGACCTTTGCGGGTATTAAAGGTGGTTTATCCATTGTGATGCTAATGATGATTCCTGCATCCTTTGAACACCTAGAAATGTTTAAAGCTGTGGTGATTGGTGTTATTTTACTCTCTACCTTTATTTATTCAGGTATTTTGGTCGCATTAATTAGTAAAAATCAGGCGGCTTTTTCGCGTGAAAAAGAAGAAGAGGCGCATTAAATTGTCTAGCCTGGACTATTCATGAATAATCCAGGCTAGATTGCCCATACATCATTTTAAAATTTGAGCCGCAACCTTTAGTCCATCGACAGCCGCAGAGGCAATGCCGCCAGCGTAACCAGCACCTTCACCAATAGGGTATAAATTGGCTAAAGATACGGATTGCATGCTTTGATCGCGGATCATGCGAATGGGTGAGCTGGTGCGCGATTCAACAGCCAATATATTGGCATCATCGCTCACATAGCCTTTCATTTTTCTATCAAATGCTATCAAACCTTCACGTAGTGGCTCGGCAAGCCATTTGGGGAATAAATCATGTAAATCAGCTGCCTCAACGCTTGGTTTGAAACGTGTTTGAGCCAACTTTCCTGTTGCTTTCTTGCCAACAAAATCAGAAATGCGCATGGCAGGTGCGGCATAGGGTGTTTGTGTCATGTTAAAACAAGCGCGCTCAAGCTCACGTTGCAAGCGGATACCACATAAAGCATCGCTGCCCAAACCATGCCGATCAATATCATCAGGGGTGACTTGTACTACAACACCAGAGTTAGCCAGTGGACTGCGGCGATGGGCGTTGCTCATGCCATTAACTGCCATCATACCTTCTTCAGTCGGCGAGGGCACAATCAAACCACCAGGACACATGCAAAAGCTGTAAATGCCACGTTTCCCGAGATATTGATCACTGACCTGATGGGTTAGTTTATACTCTGCGGCACCTAGGGATTCATGTTCGGAGAACTGGCTAAACTGACATTCATTAACCCATGTTTGATTGTGTTCAGCTCGCACGCCTACGGCAAAATCCTTGGCTTCAATTTCAATACCTTGTTGGTGTAATGTTTCAATTGTATCACGCGCTGAATGACCAATCGCCAAGATGATATGATTACCCATAATTTCTTCATCATTAGCCAAGCGCACACCTGTAGCGAGTTCTTTATCTTTAAGAATATCATCCACACGGGCATTGAAACGATAATCCACACCAAGCTCTAAAAGATGCCCACGCATGCGGCGAATGATGCGAACCAATTTATCTGTCCCTAAATGTGGATGTGCATCGACGAGAATATTTTTATCTGCACCAAAACGCACAAACTCCGCCAAGACCCAGCGCACAAAAGGGTGTTTGATACGGGTATAAAGTTTGCCATCGGTGTATGTGCCAGCCCCACCCTCACCAAAACAAACATTGCTTTCAGGGTTTAATTCACCACGGCTGCGCAATCGCCCAATATCACGCATACGCTTTTCAACGGGTTGCCCGCGCTCCAATAGTGTGACGCGCATACCTGATTCAGCCAATGCCAAAGCAGCAAACAAACCAGCAGGACCAGCGCCAATAATAATAGCATGTTGTTCGCTTTTGCTGCCATTCAAGGCTTCGGGTTTATCGATCGTTAAGCTAGAGGTTTCAATAACTTTGGCTTGTGCTGGAAGTGTTGGCTGTTCATGAACTTCACATTCAATGCTACATACAAAATGTACAGCATTACGTTTGCGCGCATCAATAGCACGGCGTACAATCTTTATATCTGTGATGACATTGCTTGATACTTGTAAAAGTTTGGCAATGTGTAGGCGTAAATAGGTTTCAGATTCATCAAGTTCGACGGGTATATTGCTTAGACGGATGAGCATGGGCGAAAGTCTACTCTTGAAAGGTTTGAACAGAAACAACGACGCACTTCTAGATGGATGGGGGTTGTATGTGCTACAATATAAAATACGTTCATATTAGGAGCTTGCATGAAAAATAATAAACGTGAAATTGTTGTGGTAGCAGGCATTCGAACACCTTTGGGTAAAATGGGGGGCTCGCTTGCAGGGCTTTCGGCTGTTGATTTGGGTATGCAAGCTGTGCGAGAGCTTTTGGTGCGCTCAAGACTAACCCGCGATGATGTGGATGCGGTGATTATTGGCAATGTTATTCAACCTGTAGAAGCAACCAATATTGCCCGTGTAATTGCCTTACAAGCAGGGGTTCCACGTGTTGTGCCTGCGCATACTGTGCATCGTAATTGTGCGTCGGGCATGCAAGCAATTACTGATGCAGCTGAAAAAGTACAGCTTGGACGCGCTGATGTGGTGCTTGCAGGTGGTGTTGAATCCATGACCCACGCACCTTTATTATTCCATGATCAATTTCGCGAGAAGATGGCAATGTTGCAGCGTGCCAGAGATGTTCCATCACGTTTAAAAGCTGCGTGGGGTGTGATGCAAGCACCTTGGAAACCACGTGTCTCATTGATGGAAGGTTTAACCGATCCCGTCGTGAATATGGGTATGGGGCAAACAGCGGAAGTTTTGGCACGCGAATTTGCTATTTCACGTAAAGAGCAGGATGAATGGTCTTTGCAGAGCCATCAGCGGGCAGCGGAATCTTGGGATGCGGGTTGGTATGATGAAGAAGTGATGCATTTGTTTGCAGGCGCATCTTATACGCCTGTGCATATGGATGAAGGTGTTCGTGGTGAGCAAAGTATGGCGGCATTAAAGCGTTTGCGCCCAGCTTTTGAGAAACCTTTGGGCACAGTAACAGCGGGTAATAGTTCACAAATTACAGATGGTGCAGCCATGTTACTGATTTCACACCGTGAAAAGGCAGAAGCGGAAGGCTGGCCTATTTTGGGTTATATCCATGATTGGGCTTATTCTGGTTGTGATCCAGAGCGTATGGGTATGGGTCCAGTGCATGCCTGTCAGCGTGTATTGTCTGATGCAGGCTTGCATATGAAGGATATGGCAAGAGTGGAAATCAATGAGGCGTTTGCAGCGCAAGTGTTGTCCAACCTTAAAGCTATGGATTCCAAACGGTTTGCCAAAAAAACTTGGGGTGAATCCGAGGCGATGGGTGCGCCCGACACAGATAAACTCAATGTGCATGGTGGTGCTATTGCTATGGGGCATCCTGTTGGTATGACGGGGGCACGATTGATTTTGACATTGTTGCGGCAGCTAAAACGAGAAACAGGTGGTGGCTTGGGTTTGGCAAGCTTGTGTATCGGCGGCGGTCAGGGTGGTGCAACATTGCTTGGGAGTGAACCATGGCAGTGAAATCAGTGCTTCAATTAAAACGCAAAAAAGACCGCGCGATTTTATTATTCTCGCGCAGTGATAAGCCAGTCAATGTGCTTGATGAAGCATGTATGCAGGCTTTGGAAGGCTATTTGGATGAGCTGGAAGCAAACCCGCCTGCTGTGCTGGTATTAGAAAGTGACATGGCAGCTTGTTTTATCGCTGGGGCAGATATTCATGCGATTGCAGCGGTAAAAGATGCTGATGAAGGAGCGCAATTAGCCAAACGTGGACAAGATGTTTGTTTGCGTATTGAGCAATTATCCAGTGTGTCAATCGCGGTGGTACAAGGTGTATGTTTGGGCGGTGGTTTGGAGCTAGCAATGGCATGCGATTATATCATTGCCGTGCAAGATAATAAAACTCGTTTGGGCTTACCCGAAATAAAAATTGGTATTCATCCTGGTTTTGGTGGTTGTGTGCGCTTACCGCGTAGAGTGGGGTGGACGATAGCAACACAGGTGATTTTAAGTGGGCGTATTGTTGATGCATGGCGTGCCAAACGTATGGGTTTGGCAGATATGTTGTGTCATGAGGAGCAACTAAAATCAGCGATAGATAAGCTTGCAGCACAGGGTAAAGCGAAGGTTGCGCGTATCAAGCCTCGGTGGTTTGCTCTATGGCCTGCAAGGCAGTTATTTTTCATGTTGGCTGAACGAAAATTACGTGCGAAATTTCAAGATTTGGATATGGAGCAGTCTTATCCCGCACTTATGGGAGCGTTGAATGCTTTGCGGGCTATTTCAGGTTTGTCGGGTGATGCCGCCTATCGTTGGGAAGCTGATTCAATAGGTCGTCTGGCAGTCACGCCAACATGCAAACATTTGATTCGTGTATTCTTTTTGGGCGAGGCATTAAAGCATCAAGATGCAGTAAAAAAAGGCAAGTCGGCGGCTACAAAGTTGCAGCATATAGCCGTGTATGGCGCGGGTGTGATGGGTAGTGGTATTGCATGGGTTGCTGCCAAAGATGGCGATGTAGATTTGCATGATGTGTCAGCAGAAGCTTTGAGTGGAGGTCTTCAATCAGTGTCGAAGTTTGCCAAGCGAAGTGGTCAGCGCGGAGAGCAGCGTTTGCAATGCATTCGCCCGAGTTTGGATGGCAGTGGTCTGGCTTCTTCGGATGTGGTGATTGAAGCAATATTAGAGAAAATAGAAGTGAAGAAATCACTTTGGGCAGATGTAGAAGCGCAAGTGAACCGTCAGACGTTATTATTAAGTAATACCTCTTCGTTATCATTAAGCGAGCAGCAGGAAGATTTAAAATATCCAGGGCGTTTGGCTGGTTTACACTTTTTTAACCCTGCGCCAAAGATGCCCTTGGTAGAAATTATAGCAGGCAAAAAAACTACAAAAAAGACCTTGCAAACAGTGGCAGCACTGGCAGTACGTTGGGGAAAGTTTCCTGTGATTGTGGCAGATCGACCTGGTTTTTTGGTCAATCGCTGTTTGATGCCGTTTATGACAGCGGCACTGCGTTTGTTAGAGAAAGGGCAGTCAGCTAAACATATTGATGGTGTGTTAAAAAACTTCGGTATGCCTATGGGTGCGATTGAATTGGCAGATCGCGTGGGCTTGGATATTTGTCTGCATGTCGGCAATCATTTAAGCAGTGCATTGGCAGGTACTGGGCAATTCTCAATGCCCGATTGGTTTGCTAAGATGGTCAAAGATGGACTGCTTGGTGAGAAAAGTGGTTCGGGATTTTATTCTTATAACAAAGGCAAGCGTCAGGAAGCTTCTGAAGCACTGGATCGTTATTTGCCATCGGATGCACATATCAATGCCGCCCAAGAAAAAGAATTTGATGCGAATATGAGTGATGATGCCTTTGTGATGGGTGCACAAGACGTGATTGATGCATGTTTGATTCCGATGTTGCTTGAATCTTTGTGCTGTCTTGAAGAAGGGGTGTTGGACAGTGCCGAGTATTTGGATGCGGCATTGGTGTATGGTATTGGTTTCCCTCCATTTCGTGGTGGTTTGTTGTGTTATTTTTCTGGTTGTGAGCGTTCTGAATTGCGCCAAACCATTGTCAACTTGGGTTTTGAGTTGCCGACGAATTTGGATGTGTTAGATGACTTCAGCTAAAATATGCGAAGGTCTAGAGCGAGCTAAGAAAGCCTCGTCTTTGTCCGATTTATTGTTGGCATCACCTTCACAATGGCTTGATAAACCTTTATTGCGTTCTCGAAAATCAGATGGGCAATGGAAGCAATGGTCGCGCATTAAAGTGCAGCAAGCAGTTTTGCGTGTCGCGGCGTGGTTGGAGAAACAAGGTATCAAGTCAGGCAATCGGGTAGGAATATTGGGGCATAACTGCGCTGAATGGTTGATTGCAGATTTTGCTATTTTACGTATTGGTGCGGTGACTGTACCTGCTTATTTTACCGATAGTCCTGAAGCGGTGCGTTATGTTTTTGATGATGCAGGGTGCTCCTTACTCTTGGTAGAGGAAGGGGCGCAGCAGGCAAAACTGGATGGTTATGATAAACCGATGCTGGTATTCCATGGTAAAACTGACTCACTGGAGGCAATTGCTAGTGATGATGCATGGGATGGACAGTTGCAAAGCTCATGTCCGACACGCGATGATTTGGCAACATTGATTTATACATCTGGAACCACAGGTCACCCCAAAGGTGTGATGCTGACACATGGTAATCTGCTATCCGATGTTTGGGCAGGTTTAGGTGGTGTTCCAGTATTCCCAGATGATGTGTTTTTATCTTTCTTGCCTGTATCGCATGCCTTTGAGCGCACAGTTGGACATTTTTTAGCTGTGGCATGCGGCTCTGAAATCGCTTATGCCGAAGATGTGACTACTTTGATGCGGGATATGCCTGAGGTGCAACCGACGGTGATGATTTCTGTACCGCGTTTGTATGAAAAGATTTATGCAGGTGTACATGCAAAAATGGAAGCTTCAGTCATAAAAAGATTTCTGTTTGAGCAGGCACAATCACTTGGTATGCAACGTTTTGAGTTGCGTAAGAAAGGCGAAGGTTTGCATGGCTTCAAAGCCAAAGTCTGGAAGATTTTTGATAATATAGTAAATGCCAAGCTGCGTGCCAAGATGGGTGGTAATTTACGTGTATTTGTGTCGGGTGGGGCGGCTTTAAGCCCGCGCATTGCCAACTTTTTATTGGCAGCCGATATTACCGTATTGCCAGGTTATGGATTGAGTGAATCATCGCCTGTATTAACGGTGAATGTCGAAGCAAACATTAAACCAGCCAGTGTTGGACCTGCTTTGCCGGGGGTAACATTGAAGCTTGCTGATGATGGTGAACTTTTAGCAAAAGGCGATATGGTGATGCAGGGTTATTGGCAAAAAGAGGCCGAAACCAAAGAGGTTTTGGATGATGATGGTTGGTTGCATACGGGGGATATCGTTGAAATAGATGATGATGGCTATGTGTTTATTGTGGATCGCAAAAAAGAAATTATGGTGCTTTCCAGCGGTGAAAATGTACCGCCCGCATTGGTTGAACAGCATTTGACCCATGACCCATGCATTGAACAGGCAATGGTGGTTGGAGAAGGTAAGGTATGGCTGGCAGCACTGCTCATTGTGAATGAAGAACAATTGCAGCAGCGCTGGTGTGGCAAGAAGCGAGCATTGCCTGAGAATTGGCGTGAGGATAAGGCATTACATGCTTGGTTGTTAAAGCGGATTAAGCGAGAACTGCATGATTTGGCGAGTTATATGCAAATTAAAAAAGTCATTTTGGTGTCAGAGGAATGGACGCAGTTAAATGGTTGTTTAACACCCACATTAAAGCTTAAGCGTCGGTATATTCGAGCCTTGCATCAGGCAGAGGTTGATGCTTGTTATACGTCGTCGGAATCCAGGTGACGTTTGACATGGCGATGTCCATAGCGCCAATAAATGATGGCGGCGATGATAGCAGCTATGCCAAGTGCGATAATTAACCCCCAAACACCAAACTGGTGTAAAACACTCATGGCAGCCAAGCCTAAAAAGTGTCCGACTGTGTAAATAGCAATAGCCCAAATGATACAATTGATGATTTGAAGAAAGAAAAAACGCCAAAAGTTGATGGAAGAGCAGCCAAAAAGAATAGCCGCAGCCAAACGTGTACCATATAAATATTGAAAAATAAAAATAGACCAGTGGGCATATTTATTAAGAATAATATTGGCTTTAGGAACATGTTTCCTAAGCATAGGGGTGGCATGGATGATCTTTTTGCCGCGCCAACGCCCTAGGGCAAAAAAGAATAGATGCCCGATAAATGCCCCACATGCTGCGACAACAATCACCTTCCATGTTTCTAATACACCAGCGGCTGCCAGTGCTGCCGCAACGATAAATACCGTTTCACCTTCGATAAATGTCCAAGCAAATACAGCCCAATAGCCATATTGTTCAACAAACTGTTGCGCCCATTCCATGCGAGGAGTGTATCGTGCATTGTTTTAAAGGGCACGAAATAAAGGGGAAGGGGTAACTGTAGTGTGGGAGGTGTGGTGATGGAAAATCAAAGAAGCACTATGATTTATTGATTAAAAAAACGTAAGAAGCAGCGGGGTCAGGTCTTGCAATCAAGCATTTAATCACTTCTTACCACCACTTTTTCTTGCACTCTACCCTAAAATAATAATTCCGTCAGGAGGAGGGGGGGCAGGGCTTGA
>JALUXZ010000177.1 GCA_027018935.1 Mariprofundaceae bacterium | reverse complement strand
CCATCTTGGATCAAATGGGTGCCGAGCAATTGTTGGGTATGGGCGATTCTTTGCTGATGTCAGGAAGTACAGATTTAACGCGTGTGCATGGTGCATTTGTGGATGATAATGAAGTGATGGCTTTGGTGGAGCATCTTAAATCACAAGGTGAGCCTGATTATAAAGAAGAAGTATTTACAACCAGCATTGATGAAGCCACAGATATATTGGCTGGTGATGAAGATAAGGATGATAAATATGATGAGGCTGTAGCCTTGGTGGTTGAAAAAGGTAAATGCTCTGTTTCTATGGTACAGCGCTATTTGCGCATTGGCTATAATCGCGCCAGCCGTATTGTGGAGCAGATGGAGCAAGATGGTTTGGTGACACCACCAGGTTCTGGTGGCAATCGAAAGGTGTTGGCAAATTCTGATGGCGGTGTGTTTGAATGAGAATATTAGCTCTATTGATGTTGATGTTTGTATCCAATGTTGCATGTGCGGGGGGATTACCAACGCCTTTGTCGCATGCATTGCATAAGCTTTCACAATTATCGGGTTTTTCATGTAATTTTGAGCAAACGCTTTTTTATGCTGATGGCAGTGAGCAGCATTATCAAGGCACATTGGCGGTTGCAAAGTTTGGTCATTTTCGTTGGCAGTATAACAAACCTTATGAGCAACTCTATGTGAGTAATGGTGATGGGATTTGGTTGTATGAACCAGATTTAATGCAGGTGCAATGGTTAAAATCTTTGGATGCGGTGGATCCTATTGCGATGCGTTTATTGGAAGGGCGTGTGCAGGAAGACGAAGTACATGTGTTGAATGTTTCTAAAGGTGTGTATCATGTGCGCGTTGGTAATCAAAAAACTGGGCCAGAGCTGTGGTTGACATTGAATGCAAAAGGCATGCCTCAATGGTTTGAAAGTCGGGATAGCTTGAATAATCGTAATCGGATGTGGCTTATTGCTATTGAACAAAAGAAACCGAAAGCAAAACAATTTGAATTTGAAGTTCCAGAGGGTGTTGATGTGGTGGATGCCAATGGAATGTTAATGGAGAAACCATAATGAAACGAATGATGATAGCTGCCGTAGTCAGTGTATATGCTTTGGCGACCATGCAAGCGCAGGCTGCAGGCATTGCAAACTCTGATTTTTCTGCATCAGGCGTAGGTGTTGCCAACGCCAATGTTGCAGGGATAGCGGATGTCTCTGCGGCTTCGTATAACCCAGCAGCGATTGCATGGCTGGATGGGGTACGCATACAAGGCGCATTTGCATCACGTTTTCGCAACTCATCCGAGGAAAGATTGACAGGTGTAGAATCCAATCGTGGCAGTGCAAAAAACACCGTTGGTATGCATGCGTCATGGATGCCTCATGACAGTAATTTTGGTGTTTCCATGGCATTTACACAGCCATTTTCCAGCTACACTGTTTGGGGTGCTGATAGCACAGAGATTAAATCAGATCGTTTATCTGTGGATTTAATTTATGCCATAAGTAGTACATTGGCAGTCGCACACGGGATTGATATTTATCAATTTAAAGCCAATTTAACACAAGCTGGGGTAAGCTTTTCAGGTAGAGATAAAGCTAGTTTTGGTGTCAATATAGGGGTGAATTGGAAGCCATCGCCACAATGGGCTGTAGGTTTAATGTTGCGCTCTGGCACCAAAGCAAAAATTAAATCGGGTGGTCAGCAGTTGAATCTTGATTTGCCTGAGCAAGTTAATGTTGGTGTATCC
>JALUXZ010000176.1 GCA_027018935.1 Mariprofundaceae bacterium | reverse complement strand
TTAGATGCCGCACATAATCGCCATGCCATCGAAGCTTTATTACCCAGCTTGCCAGCCTTGGCAGACCCATTTGATGCCTTGTTGGTTTATACCCGTGAAGACCGAAGCCTAAAAGATGAGTTGGACTTATTGCGCCCATTCACCAAGCAGTTAATCAGTAACGATACAATTTCCACTCCTGAACAAGCATTGCAGCAAGTCTTGGAAAGCAATCCCACAGCACATATTTTGGTACTCGGCTCATTTATTACTGTCGCCGCAGTGATGGCATGGTTAAACAAGTAAAAAGTAACGTTAACTGTAACTATTCAGCATACTTCCAACCCCCCTAAAACAAAAGGAAGGTGCAAAAAACTATGTAAGCGTTATGCTGCGCCATCATTTTTGTGTTTTTTAACAGTTAATATGTAAATAAATGAGCAGAAAGACCTATTTTAGGCTTACCCTGCACAAGGAGACATCATCATGGCTTTAGACGTCTATTATGATAAAGATGCTGATCTTTCGATCATCAAAAGTAAAAAAGTAGCTATCATCGGATATGGCTCACAAGGGCATGCACACGCAACCAACCTAAAAGATTCAGGTGTTGACGTTGTTGTTGGACTTCGTACCAACTCTACATCTGTTGCCAAAGCTGAAGCACATGGTTTAAAAGTAAGCAGTGTGGCTGATGCTGTTGCTGCTGCTGATGTAGTGATGATTCTTACACCAGATGAGTTCCAATCTGTATTATACAAAGAAGAAATTGAACCAAATATCAAGCAAGGCGCAACTTTAGCATTTGCTCATGGTTTCGCAGTTCATTACAATCAAGTAACAGCACGTGCTGACTTGAATGTGGTAATGATTGCTCCTAAAGCTCCTGGGCACACTGTTCGCTCTGAATTTGTACGTGGTGGTGGTATTCCTGATTTAATCGCCATTCATCAAGATGCAACAGGCGATGCAAAAGCTATTTGCCTATCTTACGCATCTGCAATTGGTGGCGGTCGTACGGGTATTATCGAAACAACATTTAAAGACGAAACAGAAACTGACTTGTTCGGTGAACAAGCGGTTCTTTGTGGTGGCGCAGTTGAATTGGTAAAAGCTGGTTTTGAAACGTTGACTGAAGCGGGTTATGCACCTGAAATGGCATATTTCGAGTGCTTGCATGAATTAAAATTGATTGTTGATTTGATGTATGAAGGTGGCATCGCCAACATGAATTACTCTATCTCCAACAATGCTGAGTACGGTGAATATGTAACTGGTCCTAAAGTAATCAACGATGAATCGCGCAAAGCCATGAAAGAAGCTTTGGCGAATATTCAAAGTGGTGAATATGCCAAACAATTCATCCTTGAAGGTGCGACTAACTACGCTTCCATGACTGCTGCACGTCGTAACAACGCTGCACATCCAATCGAGCAAACGGGTGAAAAGCTTCGTGCTATGATGCCTTGGATTAACAAAATCGTAGATCAATCTAAAAACTAAGTCTTCCACACTTTAACAAAAAAAGGCTCCCTTCATGTGTATGCATGGGGAGCCTTTTTTTATACCTGTATACCACTTAAATTAAGAAATAGTATTCTTTTTATGATCACCCCATAAAAAAACATATAAATAGATTCTACTCAGAAACTAAGAAATGCATATATTTCAACAAAAATAATCGCTATGCATTCCATTGAATGCAAGGTTATAGAGGTGAAAGAGGCTAAAACCTTACAGCAAATGCTTCATTCTTTCTT
>JALUXZ010000175.1 GCA_027018935.1 Mariprofundaceae bacterium | reverse complement strand
GCTCGCCAACGTATGCGGCGTTTGGATCCTTTTCCTGGGCATGGCTTGCGTGGCGAGCCCAATATTTATGTGCGCCCCGAAATTATCTTTCGCCGCCTAAATACTGGTGAGATTGAAGTGGAAGTCCCTAAATCTGGCTGGCGCGGCGTGCGCATGAGTGAGCAGTGGACAGGGCATCAGTGGAGCGGCAAAGATCGGGAATTTATGACGGCTGCGGCACAGGAAGCTAAGTGGTTGATGTATGCTTTGGATCAGCGTAGTGAAACTTTGATGAAAGTCGGCGTTTGCCTTGCCCATTGTCAGAAGGCCTTTTTAGAACACGGGATTCTTGGTTTAAAACCTCTTACATTACAAGATGTTGCAGAGCAGGTTGATTTGCATGAATCAACGATTTCTCGTGTGACCAATGGTAAGTATGCGCACACGCCATTGGGGCTTATTGAAATGCGACGTTTCTTTTCATCGGGCTTACCGATGCGCGGCGGCGGCATGATTTCAGTACATCGTGTGCAGCAACGGGTTAAGACATTGATTCAATCGGAGCCAGTAGGTAAACCAATTTCAGATCAGGCTGTTGCAGATCGTTTGATGGCAGAAGGTATAGAGATTGCCAGACGCACTGTCGCCAAGTATCGTGAACAACTTGGGCTGCCATCGAGCAGTCAAAGAAAGCGTGCAGCTTTAGCACGTACATCGCAAGTACGGAGGTAACAAATATGCAAGTATCCATTACAGGACGGCATGTCGAACTTACAGATCCCTTGAAAGCTTATGTGGATGAGAAGTTGCAGCATCTGAAACATTCATTTGATCATGTTGTAGATGTTCATGTTGTTTTGTCGGTTGAGAAAATTCGCCAGCGTTGCGAAGTGAATATGCAAGCCAACGGTATTAATATTCATGGCTCTCATGAAACAGATGATATGTATGCTTCCATTGATGGTGTGATGGATAAACTAAATCGTCAGTTAAAACGTTATCGTGCCAAATTACGCAAACATTTATCAAGCCATGGTCAACGTAAAGGGCGGGAAGTTAAAGTTTCTCACCGTGTGATTGATCTTGGTCAAGGTCAAGATGAACTGCCTGAAACACAAGCTCCGAATGTTTTGAATCATGAGAGCATCCAAGCGCATATGATGAGCGTGGATGAAGCAGTAATGCAGATGGAGTTGGCGGAAAATAAAACTGTGCTGATGTTTACCAATGCAGATACAGATACATTGAATGCCTTATATCGCCGTTCAGATGGTTCGTTGAACTGGATTGAGCCAGAAGCTGCATAAGATGAACACTGACGTAATGATTCCAGTTGAGCATATTTCACTTGCTTCTACAGCATGTAGTAAGCGTGCCTTGATTACCGAAATAGCAGGGCTTTTACCAGCTATGGATCCTGATCAGGTGCTGGAACTCATTATGGCGCGAGAGCATTTGGGAAGTACAGGTATCGGTCATGGGGTAGCAATACCCCATAGCCGTATGTCTGATTTACCAGAACCTGTGATTGCCATGGCAAGGCATCCAGAAGGCATTGATTTTGATGCGATTGATGGGCAGCCTGTGTATATTGTTGTGATGTTATTGGTGCCTGATGATGAAAATGGACAACATTTAGAGCTTTTGGCAAAACTTGCGCGCTTGCTGCAAAAAACAGAGTTTCGAGAGTCGATTATGGCGGTTCATGATGCACAGGCCATGAGTGATTTGTTTTCGGGTGTGCAATAGCAATGAGTTTGCATATCTAAATGAGTAAAACCCCTCGCATCACGCTGGGTGAAATCTTTGCCGAACAAGGCGAAGCTATGCAAATGCGTTTGGTTACGGGTGAGGAAGGTTTGCATCGTTATATCGATCACCCGCGTATGCAAAAGCCTTCTTTGGCATTTGCTGGTTTCTTAGAAAATTTGAATGATTATCGTTTGCAGGTGATTGGGCAAACAGAGTTGCACTATCTTGCAACCAAAACTTCGATTGCACAAAGAAAATCTGTGGATGCTGTTTTTGATTTAAAGCTTGCAGGTGTTGTGATTACGCGTGGTATTGAGCCGCCAGCCATTATTCGTGAGGCTGCGGAGCGAACACAAACCCCATTGTTTGTTTCAGAGCTAGCATCATCAGCATTTATGACCGATATGCTGCTGTTTTTATCAAAGCGCTTGGCTCCAAGGGCATGGCAGCATGGTGTTTATATGGATATATATGGTTTGGGTGTATTGCTGACTGGAGCCAGTGGCATTGGTAAAAGTGAAATTGGTTTGGAGTTAATTTCACGCGGGCACCGATTGATTGCTGATGATATGGTTGAAGTGGTACGCTCAAGTCCTGGGATTTTGGTTGGGCAAAGCCCAGAGGCATTGCGTTATCATATGGAGTTGCGTGGTCTGGGTGTGGTGAATATTCGTGACTTGTATGGTGCGGCGGCTATTACAGATACCAAGCGTGTGAGGCTGGTGATTGATCTGATTGCTTGGGAAAATTTAAAAGAAAATGATCGTGTGATGTCTGAGGATGATACGGTTTGTATTCATAAAGTAGACTTGCCACGTGTCCGCATTCCTATTCGACCGGGTCGTTCGTTGGCTGTGATTATTGAAATCGCGACACGTAACCAGCTTTTAAAACAACGTGGTATTAATAGTAACCAAGATTTTATAGAAGCTTTAGAAGATCGGATTCGGCATGGTGGTGAAGTGCCAAAGGTGAATAAACCATAATGTTATTGATGATTAGTGGCTTATCTGGAGCGGGTAAAAGTACGGCACTGCATGCCTTAGAAGATTTAGGTTTTTTTTGCACAGATAACTTGCCCGCAGCCATGTTGCCAGCATGGGCAAAACATGTGCGACATGAGCATGCTGCTGTATGTATGGATATTCGTAGTAGCATGGAACCTGATAGTTTGATTGAAATGCTGGCAGAAGTACGAGAGCAGGGTGAATGGGGCATGTTATTTATGGATGCTTCCAGCGAAGTTTTACAACGTCGTTTTTCGATATTGCGCCGCAAACACCCCTTTCGCTCACAGCAACCCGAAGATGCCAGCTTAGAAACAGTGCTTGCAGCGGAGCGTGAAGCTTTAAGCCCATTAAAAGAGATGGCGGATTTGGTCTTGGATAGTACAACCCTAAACCCCTATGAACTAGCGGATTTGGTGGAGTCTTTTTGGCGTGGACGAAGTGCAAACACCACGGTTGGAAATAATTTATCGTGTTTATTGATGTCCTTTAGTTATCAGGGGGGGCTGCCCAGTGAAGCTGATATGGTGATTGATTTGCGTTTTTTACCGAACCCTCATTATCAACCACTGTTAGCACGACAGACTGGACAAGATGAAGATGTGCAAGACTTTTTCGATACTTACCCAGAAGTAGCAGAGGCTGAAGAGAAGCTACGGCAGTGGTTGTTGTTTGTGTGGCCAAAATTAAAGCGCGAGCGCAAACGATATTTTACATTGGCGATAGGCTGTAGTGGTGGTCGCCATCGTTCGGTTTATATGGTTGAGCGACTGGCTGCGTGGATGAAGCAACAAAAATTTGCTGTGCCAATGGTAAGACATCGAGAGTTGGACCGAGTGGTTAAAGGTTAGCCCGAAAGAGGGCAGGGTTCATGTTAAAATGTTTTGTATGTGGTTTGTGTAGAAGGGGTTGTGATGATTGGAATTGTTTTAATTGGACATGCGCGTATTGCCAGTGAAATGAAATTGGCTGTTGAACATGTACTCGGAGAGCAGCCTTTGATGGCAGCGATGGATGTGCACGAATCCAGTGAACCTGGTGCTTTGCAGGAAAAGGTTGCTCGCCTTGTGAAGCAATGTGATGCTGGTTATGGAACACTCATATTTGCTGATATGTTTGGTGGCACACCATGCAATATTGCTTTAACTTGCTTGAAAGCGGGTGAGTGTGAAGTGATTTCAGGGTTTAATTTGCCAGCTCTGATTAAGGCAACATCGGATCGTATGATGTGTCAAAAAGATCATGTGAGTTTGAGTGTGTTGGCGCATGATGTTGTTGCATCTGGGCAGCAGTATATGTGTTTGGCATCAGATTTTATGCCAGCTAGTCCTGATCATTGTTCGCCAGCAGAGGGGGATCAAATCCATGGCTGAACGTATTCTACATATTCAAAACAAGCTTGGTTTGCATGCACGAGCCTCGGCACGTTTTGTGTCTGAAGCAAGCCGCTTTGCCAGTGAGATTAGTTTGTTGAAAGATGATATTGAAGTGAATGGCAAAAGTATTATGGGAATCATGATGCTGGCTGCGGGTAAGGGAACCACTTTAACATTACGGGCCGTGGGTAAAGATGAGCAAATGGCATTGAATAGTATCGAAACCTTGGTAAATGATCGTTTTGGAGAGGGTGAATAGTGATTTGCCAACGCGCTGAAGGCTCTGCTATTGCTAGCAGCAGTGGGGTTGTGATTGGCAAGGTGCAAAAGCTTGTAGCTGGAAAGCCAGCCATTTCTGAGAGGCGGCTGCTTGCGGAGGAGTTGCAAGGTGAGCAGTTAAGGCTGGCAGCAGCAGTGCAATCAGCATTGAAGGAGTTGGATGTAGAGCATGCGCATTTACTTAGCTTGCAACATCAAGATCTTGTTTTAATTTTAGAAGCACACAGGATGTTATTGCTTGATCCTGAACTGGTGGACAAAGCTCAGGATTTAATTGCCGATGAAAAAATCAATGCAGAATGGGCCTTGCGCCGTCAAATAGATGCGATTGCGGCTGTTTTCGACTGTATTGAAGATGAATATTTGCGTAGTAGGAAAAGTGATGTGGAACAGGTTGGGCACCGCATCATGTGTCATTTGGTGGGGCAAGTGTTTAGCCCTGCGAGCATGAGTGCGGATGATCCTACAATTATTGTTGCAGATGACTTAAGCCCATCAGGGATTGTTTTGTTATGGAGGCAAGGTGCTGCGGGTGTTATTTGTGAACAAGGTGGCATGAATGCACACGCTATTATTATTGCCAGAGGTATTGGGTTACCAGCATTGGTAGGAACCAGTGATTTATTGAATCAAGTGCATGATGGTGATGTGTTATTGCTTGATGCGGAGCGCGACCACTGGATTCTTCACCCAAGTGCTGATGAAGTTGTTCAATATCAGCGGTTTATTGTGGCAATGGATGTGGTACGTGATGATTTAAAACAGTTCTCCAAGTGTGAGTCGAGAAGTGCCAATGGTCACCGCATGGATATTATGGCGAACCTTGAATTCCGTGAAGAAGTTGATCTGGCTGTAGAATTGGGCGTTGAAGGTGTGGGGCTTTTTCGTACGGAATTTATTTTTATGCAAGATACTGTGTCACCCAATGAAACACGCCAATATGAACAATATGCCGAAATTGTAAAAGGTATGAAAGGCTCCTTTGTGACATTCCGCTTGCTGGATATTGGTGGGGATAAACCAGCCTTATTTCAGCAGCTATCAGGTTATCATTATAATGGTGAAAACCCTGCGATGGGGCTTCGTGGTGTGCGTATGTTATTGCAGTGGCCGGCGGTATTGAAAATGCAAGTGAGGGCTATTTTACGGGCTTCTGAATATGGCGGTGTGAAAATATTGGTGCCCATGGTAACAAGCTGTGCGGAAATGGTAGCTGTACGTGAGATGGTGGATGCATGCTGTGATGAGCTGGGTATGCACACAAATACAGTGTCTATTGGCTGTATGATTGAGGTGCCAGCAGCGGCCATGATTGCTGATGAGTTAGCAAAAGTATCGGATTTTTTCTCGATTGGAACCAATGACCTTATTCAATATACCTTGGCGGCAGACCGTGCTGATGAAGATATGTGTTGTATTTATAGTCCAGAGCACCCCGCCATTTTAGCATTGATTCGGCAAACTGTTTATGCGGCTCATAAAGCGGGCATAGCAGTGACTATTTGTGGAGAATTAGCTGCAAATCCCGAATGGACACAAACGTTTCTAAATCTTAATTTGGATGGTCTTTCAATGAGTTTGAACAGTACGCTGATCATACGAAAACATTTGAGTAAACTCGAATATAAAGCCGAGAGGTTGGTCTTAGGCTCTTAACTTCTTTGCCTATCAGACTTGAACCGTTTACCTTTCGCAACATCTTGGTTGACGGGGTTGCATATGCGTTATGATTGGACTGTAGAAGAAATCACAGCATTGTTTGATTTGCCATTCAATGATTTGATGTTTCGTGCTCAACAAGCACACCGAGCAAATTTTGATGCCAATGAAGTGCAGCTTTCGACCTTGCTATCGATTAAAACAGGCGGTTGTCCTGAAGATTGTAAATATTGTCCGCAATCATCACGTTACAATACTGATTTGGAATCTGAGCTTCTGATGAAAAAAGAAGAGGTGATGAAAGCAGCGCGTGCAGCCAAAGAAAAGGGCGCATCGCGTTTTTGTATGGGAGCAGCATGGCGTGAGCCTAAAGGCAGAGCTTTTGAATTGGTGCTGGATATGATTCGTGAAGTTAAAGCTATGGATATGGAAGCCTGTGCAACCTTGGGTATGCTGGATCATGAGCAAGCCAAAAAACTTAAGGATGCAGGTTTGGATTATTACAATCATAACCTTGATTCTGACCCTGAATTTTATAAAACGATTATTTCCACGCGCACCTATGAAGAACGCTTGGACACACTCAAGAATGTGCGCGCAGAAGGTATGAGTGTGTGTTGTGGTGGTATTGTGGGGATGGGCGAAGCCGTGCGTAATCGTGCTGGCATGATTGCCCAGCTTGCACGTATGGAGCCACACCCAGAGTCTGTGCCGATTAATATGTTGGTCAAAGTAGAAGGCACGCCGATGGCAGATGTAGAAGATTTGGATAATTTTGATTTTATTCGCACCATTGCTGTAGCGCGGATTACTATGCCATCTTCTCATGTAAGGCTATCGGCAGGGCGTGAGATGATGTCGGAAGAAATGCAATCGCTTTGCTTCTTAGCAGGAGCCAATTCTATTTTTTATGGTGAGAAGTTGCTCACTACGGGCAATAAAGAAGCCGAGCAAGATAGAGACTTCTTTGCTAAATTGGGCATTCGCCCAGAACAACGTGATACACCATCATCACGCCGTGTGGTGAATGCTTAGTTGTTGCGAACAGGGCTTATTGAGGCCAATAGTTTAGCCATAAAAACATAACCAAAGCTGTGCTTGTATCACGCCACCATGCAATCCAGTGCCACCATTGCAGAGATTCAGGCTTGGCATGCCATAGCTGGTGAATAATGTGTAATGGGCGCAGGGCAAATAAAGTCGCGATGAGCCAAACCATGTCGGGGTTACGTATGGTTAGCGATATAATGGAGCTGGCAACAATAATCCATATGGCACTGCTAACAACATGATTGATGGCATGGCGATAGGATAAGATTGAATCGGCTACGACAGCTGCCATAAGCAGGCAGCAAGCGGAAACCAACCAATTTTGTTCAATGCTTATGCCAAAAGCAGGTGTGAAACCAAGTAGTAAAAAAACTGGCCATAAGAAAACGGGCATAGCTAAGGCAAAGCTGACCCACACATAGGCTTGTTTATGGTAATCCTGTATTGGTTCGCTCATCAGTGAATACTATGCCCTTCATCACTCTCATGCTCTGAAACAGGATCACCAGCAATACTGTAGCTACCATCTGCCCAGCGTCCCAAATCAATGGTTTGGCAGCGTTCACAGCAAAATGGAAAATATTTATCGTGGCGTTTGACTTGCTCTTTACAGGTTGGGCATAGGAAATTCTTCATATAATAGGTACCAGCATCATGCGATAGGGGATGTCTTCTTCAACAATTGATTGGGGTTCGGATGCTTTCCAAGCTTGAAAACGCATGCGAATAGCGAGACGATTGCCTGAAAATTCTGGCGTAATGCCCTGCTCGACCCATTTGGCATCAAGCCCGACAATTAATAAACCATGTTGCTCATTGCGTGGAGGTGTGATTTGCGCACGCCCTTCTTCCGCGATTTTGTCTGACCATGGCACAAAATCATTCAGCATCGCATCAATATGCGTGATGATGGCACATAATTCTTGTAAGGATTCATGCAATGCATCTTGTAAGTTTAATGTCTGCCAAAAAATGGGCAAAACTTGTGGGAAGTTTAGTTTATGAGCTAAAAAATCTTGTTTTTTATTGGCGTTTACCCAAGCATTGAGTAGCCCATCTTGACTGAAGAAGTCCAATATAGTGGGTATGCACTGGCGTATTGTTTGTTCATGTTCGGTAATGGACTTGCAAGCCCCATTGATTTGCTCGCTAAAATCTGGGTGTTCCTGTGCGAGTTTGTGTAAATGTTCCCGAATAGATTTTAATAATGCCATCAGTTCAGGGGTAACTGGTTTGCGGCCGTGATCGCCAAGCAGTGATGTTTGAACATCTGTCGCTGCTTGCAGCCAACCATATGGGTTGTTATGTCTACGAGCATTCTCGAGGCATTGTAGACCATCTCGTAGTGTGATGAATGCCTGCAAGCGTGGTGTTAAAGAAAAATAGAAACGAACCAGCGAGTTCACATGCCCCCCCTTAAGTTTTTTGGTGAATGCCAAAGCGTTTAACCCAAGCATCAATACTAAGTGTAATTTCTTTATAAATCTTGCGAAAGTGTTCTTCATCCTTACCCATAGGGTCGAGAATTGTTTTGCCATGAAGTGGTTGAGAAAGTAAAAATATTTTACCAATACTGGCGGGGCGCATTTTACTTAAATGCTGACGTTGCCCTGACTCCATCACCATAATCATAGCGGCACGATCCACATCAGGAGCCAATAAGGTTTGTGAGATGTGATCTTGCATATCAATACCAAACTCTAATCCAACTTGCAGTGCTGTGCTGGGCACTTTACGCCCAGGCATGGCTAAAAGTCCTCGGCTAAAGCATTCAGCTTCTACACCTGCATTTTGTAGCTTCTGACGCATATAATATTCAGCAAAAGGGCTGCGGCACATGTTTCCTGCACATATCATCACGATAGGGGATGGCAACATCATGGTAGCGTACTCCCGTTGTTATTTTCGTGAGCCCAAAGTTCTTTGCCATGACTTTCTTGATGAATACGTTGCATCATGGTCTGATGAGAGAGCTTGTCCTTTTCGGATAGATGCAAGGCTTCACGTTGTAAAATTTTTTTTGTTTCCATTTTTTCATTGTGGGCACGCTGTGCTTCTGGAAGCTGGATGATACTTGAAGCAGGCTTACTTTCCACATCCATACTAAGCGAAAATTGATTGCCACCAGTCATTGCCAAATACATCTCAGCCAATAACTCTGCATCTAATAGTGCACCATGCAGGGTGCGATGCCCACGCTCAATACCATACCGGTCACATAATGCATCCAAAGTGTTACGTTGGTGTGGGAAGCGTTTGCGTGCCATGAGCAGGGTGTCAATGACAGGGAAATCTCCGATATTGGCTAGCTCTGCATCTGCAAGTTCATGCATGATAAAGGCTAAATCAAAAGGTGCATTATGGATAACCAAGGTTGCACCTTCAATAAACTTTAGAAATTCTGGCGCAATCTCTGCAAAGCTTGGTTCGTTTTTAACTTTGGCATCATCAATGCCGTGAATGCGCACCACAACATCAGGGATAGGGCGACCAGGATTAATATATTGATGAAACTTGCGCTCTGGTTGAATGCATCGCTGACTGACTTCAATCGCACCAATTTCCACCATGCGGTCGCCGCTTTGTGGCGATAAGCCTGTAGTTTCCGTATCCAACATAATTAAACGCATGCCGCCAGTATAGGCAGGCATCTTTTTTTTCCAATCTTATCTATGTTATTTGAACTAGTATGCCCAGCTTGTAGGCAGTAATTGTGACATGTTAGAGATTGTTTTTTACCAAATATGTAAAATTACCTTTGACCTTAGGGCTTGCGTCCGCTTGAATCCCGCGCCATGAAGCCAATTACTTATTTTTCTAATATTTTATCCATCGTTGTAGCACTCGTGTTGACAGGCTGTATGTCTGGGGGCACAAAGATGTTGTGGAGCTCAGATGAAGGGGCTGGTAAAAGTCAAACGCACGAGCAACTTAAAACAGATACTCGTCCTGCTTTGGACATACCACCAAGCTTGCGTGGTGAAGTAGAGGTTCCTGATGCAGGGGCTATTGCAGTGCGCAAGACCGTGTCTGAACGTTATAAGAAGACAGTGGCAGGCAAGCGGGTGGCACTTGATGCGCGCCTTTATGATGCTTCGGCAGCGAGTGTCTTCTCAGCAGTTCTTGATGGTATGACTGCTTTGAACTTG
>JALUXZ010000174.1 GCA_027018935.1 Mariprofundaceae bacterium | reverse complement strand
AACTCAATGAATGGTGCCTATGCGTCCAAAATCACCAACACCTGCGTTGGCAAACTTAGCAATAGCGTTGCTATTACTTGCGCTTGCCGTCTTGGTGTTGGCAATTTTGAATCGCATATCCACGCATTCAGAGTTAATCAGCACCTCCCTAGCGGCGTTGAACAAAATGGATAATAGCGATGCTATTACTCATTTTATTGCGCCTTGCTATGAGCGAAAATCAACGTCGTTTAACTTGTGCGAGGTTTTTCGAGGTGCCCTATAGTAAATAAATACGTAACTATTCAGCTTACCACCGATTCGCCCGACACCTGCGTTAGAAAATGCTCACTTACAGCAGTAAGTTGCGCTTTTCTGCCTCGCCTAAAAGCGCCTGCTGTTGGTGGTCTCGAACAAATCAGCGGCAATCTGAACAGATACGAACCAATTTATAACTATGCTGAATAGTTACATAAATACAATGCTGTGATCTGCATCGCTTGTGTTTCTTTTATAAAGGCTTATAAATGGACTATGGGCATGTTACAAACACATATCGACCAATGGCATAGACGCGCAGACAGAGTAGGCATCTTTTCGTTGCAAGCTTTGCAGGGTATGAAACGATTTTTTCGCCTTTTTGGGTCAATATTGCAAGTTTTCCTTCGTATGCGCTGGATCTCTAGACCAGCAGTGATGAATGTGGTGGTGCGCCAAGTTTATTTTACAGGTGTTCAAAGTCTGCCTTGGGTGATTGCGATAGCCTTAGGAACAGGGGTTCTTGCTGTTTATAATATTGTGGACTTTGCGCGTAGGATTCAAGACTTATCATTGATTGGTAGTTTGATGAATGGAATTCTTGTGCAAGAATTGGCACCATTTTTAGTGGCGATTTTTTTATTGGCACGCTCGGGTGTTGCAGTGGTGACGGAAGTTGGGCACATGCAGTCGCGCGGTGAGGATGCTTTGTTGCACAGCCTTGGTGTTTCTCCTTATGAATATTTATATTTGCCGCGAATTCTAGCATTTTCTTTATGTGGTTTGGTGTTAACCTTTGTGTTTGTCGTTGTGTCTGTATGGGTCGGTGGTCTGGTTGTATCATGGACATATACGTTGAATTTTAGTCAGTTTTTATTTGAAGTGCAGCGTGGTATGGATCTCAATGGGCTTATTGGGATGATGGTAAAGGGTATGTTTTACCCGATGTTGTCATGTATGATGCTTTTGGATCAGGGCAGCAGGGTCGGAAATGATCCAAATCAAATTCCTGTGCGTGCGACGTATGGCGTTTTGGGAGCGTTGTTATTAATGTTATTCTTGGATGTGGTTTGGGTGCTAATATGGAACCTGTGAGTGATGAGCTGCATTGGCGTGCGATGGAGGTGGCTGGTAGGAAGCTGCCTGAAGATTATATCTGTCGTGGTAAGCATGTTCGTTTTGTGATGAACTGTAATATGCAATATATGTTTTTGGATCGTTTCTTTCCTCAATTTGTATTGGGTGAGGGTGATGATCCATACGTGTGGTTGAATTATGGCAAAAAGCGTGTGGTGGCTGGTAAACCTGCTTATTGTGCCCGTGTTGCTAGTATGATTCGACGGCGTGGGCTATTGGCAAATTTAAGTATGCGCGAAAATTTATTGTTGCCTTTTTTGTATGCTGAAGACACATCATGCTTAAAGAGAGCCGAAAGTGAAGTAGAAGCGGTTGCTGAATTTCTTGGTTTGAGCTCATTGCTTTATGAGCAAGCGGGTGAGCGCTCGGTTTATACGCATGCTTTGGTTAGTTTGGGGCATTGCTTACTCAAACGACCTGATGTGATTGTGGCGCAGGAAGTTCATGTAGGCATGCCGCCTGAGCGTTTGCAAATATTCCGTGATAAAGCCCAAGAGGCAATGTTGCAGTTAGGGGCAGGGGTATTATATCTGACATCATCCATACATGAAGGCTCTGGCTTGGAATTTTCACAGACATATGAGATTGAATGCGATAATGTGCCTGATGTGAGTGGTATATGGTAGATTCTACAAGTTTTGTATCGGATATAAAACGCCAAGTTGGTTGGTTTGTGATGCTGGGTATTGGCGCGCTAATTTTGGTTGTGCTGATTGTGAGTGTGCGTAGTAATGTGTTTTCTAAAAAGTTTTATTTGTTTGTAGAGCCTCCTTCTGCAAGCTCTTTTTATGAAGGACAGTCAGTGAAATTTCAAGGTTTTGCGATTGGTCATATTGATCAAATTGAATTGCAACATGAAGGGCAAGTGCGTATTTCATTGCGTTTGCTTGAACGTTACCATCATATGATTCATCAAGGTGCTGTGATCCAATTCATTAAAGAAGGGCTGTTGGGTGAGCAAGTTGTTGAGTTAACCCGTGGTGATATTAGCAAGCCGATGCTTGAGAGTGGTGAGGTCTTAAATTATGAAACCAAGGCTTCATTGGAAGACTTGCTAACAGAGCTAAAGCCTGCAGTAGGCAATGCTAATATTTTGTTGCGAGAGTTGGCATCGTTATCGGTATGGATGAATAATCCAGATAGTGATTTACGGGTGGGTATGGCATCATTACGTGAGATAACCAGCTCAGTTGATGGAAAAAGTCTGCAATTGGCTGTACAGACGTTTACCCAAGCTTTGGCGCAGTTGGGGAATGTGGCGGAAGATTTGGATGAACAAAAAGTTGCTTTGCGATTGGCAGATTCACTCTCTGCCACCACGGAGATTCTGGAAAATATTAAGCCGTTATCCAAAAGCCTTGGTGAGCATGCCCCTGAAACTATACAAAGAACCAATGAGCTGCTGGTGCATGTTGATGAACTTTCATCGTCACTAAAGCTTGTTGCTTCAGATTTGTCTGAGATGACTCCTGAATTACCAGGCTTGGCACGCGATTCGCGTGCAACATTGAAAGAAATGCAGGTATTGCTGAGAAATATGCAAGATTCATGGCTGTTGGGTGGAGGTGCGCCTGAAAAACAGCCGCAAGATAGTTTTGAAATGGCTCCACCAGTGCTGGATATGAAACCATGATACGTATTTTACTGTTACTGATGTCGCTAAGTGTGTTGTTATCGGCATGTGGTGGTGAGCATAAAACAAGTGTGCCTATTGTTGAAAATATTTATGTGCAACATATGAAAGATTTTACGCATGCTGGTGTGGAGGCGATGCATCAAGAGCGCTGGGCATCGGCAGTGCATGCTTTTGAGCGTGCATTACAGCTCTCCAAGCTAGCCAATGCTCCAGCAAAGATCACTGCGGCATGGTATAATTTAGCCATGGCTTACAAAGCTGAGGGGCAAGATGGTAAGGCAGAGCAGGCTTTGCAGAAGGTCTTGTTATTGGCGCAACATCATGGTTTTTTAGCCCTTGAAAAACGGGCGGAATTGCAGTTGGCATTGCTGCGTATTGCGCAAGGAAAAGTTGTGCTAAACATGCAGGGCTTGGCTTCTAATTTGCCTGCCGATATATATTTGATGTCAGCTAAGTTGGCGTATTTACAACACCAAACATTGCAGTCAGAACAAGCCTACATGCAGGCTATTTTAGCAGCAGGGAACAACCGTTCTGGACTGTCGCTACAGGCTAAAGCTTTGATGGGTTTAAGCTTATTGGCTAGAGAAAAGGGTGATCAAAAGACTGCAAAAGTACAGGCATTAAAAGTGCTGAAGCTTTGTGAGCGGGTAGGCGCGCCAAGGTTGTCGGCAAATGCTTCATTGTTGTTGGCTGGCTTGAAGGGTGAAGTCTCTGAGCAAGAGCGACTTGATTATGCGGAGCGAGCTAGAGATATTTACCTTATTTTGCAAGATAAAGTGGGTGAATTGAAAGCTCAAAATATTTTAAAAGAAATGGCCAAATAATGCCTGATTTTGAAATGCGAGATTTGGATAAAAGCCAAATTGGAAAACTGAAATTTGAACTTGTTTGTCAGCGTGATTGTGTACATGTACTGCATTCTATGGTGGAGGTTATTGCTTTGCGTGCAGGTCTGACGGATATGGAAACCAACCGTGTGGCACTGGCTGTGGATGAGCTGTTTGCTAATATTATTGATCATGGTTATGGCGACACACCAGGCAGAGTGCAGTTTGAAAGTAAAATACATGTCAATGATGATTGCATGCAGGAATTGCATTTTATGTTTCGTGATTATGCCCCAGTTGCGGATATTACTGGTTGGGCTTGTGGGCATGATGAAGAATGTAGTGCTGCCAATATTAGCCCTGGCGGATTGGGTGTTCAGTTGATTCACTCGATTATGGATGTGGTGGAACATGTTGCGTTGGCTGATGGGAATCAGTGGACGCTTATTTATATATGTAAGCAAGATTTGAAGGGAGAGGATGATGAAGCTTGATGTAACGGTAGAGAAAAGTGATGTGGGTGTCGTGCAAGTTGCTGTGCAAGGAACTGTGAATATACATACATCACCGCGCCTTCGGGATGCGTTAAAGCCATTGTTCGTTGATCAAAACAAAGAAATTCATGTGCAGCTATCGGGTGTGCCATTTATGGACTCATCAGGCATTGCAACCTTGGTGGAAGGTTTGCAGTGGTCGCGTCATTCAGGTGGCTCTTTTGTGCTGCATGATTTGCAAGATACTGTGCGGGATGTGTTTTCTTTGGCAAAATTGGACAGCATTTTTGATATTGCCGAGGATAAAGTATGAGTTATGCAGACTTGCGTGAATTTACGCAAGACCTTGAAAAACGAGGCTTATTAAAACGAATTTCAACCCCGATTAGTACAGAGTTGGAAATTACTGAAATCTCTGATCGGGTACTACGAGCTGCGGGTCCTGCTTTGCTGTTTGAAAATGTAAAAGGTTACGATATGCCTGTATTGACCAACTTGTTTGGTACGGCTGACCGTATTGCTTTGGGTATGGGACGAGAGTCTGCGAATGAGCTACGTGAAATTGGCGAGTTGCTAGCGTATTTGAAAGAACCAGAGCCCCCCAAAGGTTTGAAAGATGCTTGGGCGAAATTTCCCATCTTGAAAAAAGTCATGCATATGAACCCCAAGCTTGTGAAAAAAGCCGCCTGTCAGCAAATTGTCATCGCGGGTGATGATGTAGATTTGGATGTATTGCCGATTCAAACATGTTGGCCAGAAGATGTAGCTCCCTTGCTTACGTGGGGCTTGGTGGTTACCAAAGGCCCGAATAAAGACCGTCAGAATATGGGGATTTATCGGCAGCAGAAAATTGGTAAAAACAAGTTGATTATGCGCTGGCTAAAACATCGTGGCGGTGCACAAGATCATCAAGAAGCGAAAAAATCAGGGGCAACACGCTTTCCATGTGCTGTGGTGATTGGCGCAGATCCGGCAACGATTCTTGCAGCAGTAACCCCGATTCCAGATACCCTGTCCGAATATCAATTTGCTGGTTTATTGCGCGGTAAAAAAACAGTACTAACGGACTGCGTGAGTATTCCCTTACAAGTGCCTGCATCATCTGAAATTGTACTTGAAGGTTATGTTTCTTTGGATGAATATGCCGAAGAAGGGCCTTATGGTGATCATACAGGTTATTACAATGAAACGGAGATGTTCCCTGTATTCACGGTGGATAAAATCACCATGCGTGAAGATGCCATGTACCACTCTACACATACTGGTAAACCGCCTGATGAACCTGCCATTTTGGGGCTGGCATTCAATGAAGTGTTTGTACCGATTTTGAAGAAGCAATTCCCTGAAATTGTTGATTTTTATTTACCGATGGAAGGCTGTTCATATCGTGTGGCTGTGGTGTCGATAAACAAAGGTTATGCGGGTCATGCTAAACGCGTGATGTTTGGTATTTGGTCGTATTTAAGACAGTTCATGTACACAAAATTCATTATCGTAGTCGATGCCGATGTCGATTGTCGTGATTGGAAAGAAGTAATTTGGGCAATTTCGACACGTTGTGATCCAGTGCGTGATTTTACGATGGCTGAAAATACACCCATTGACTATCTCGATTTTGCTTCACCGATTGCAGGTCTTGGCTCGAAAGTCGGTATTGATGCAACCAATAAATGGGCTGGGGAAACAGATCGTGAATGGGGCAGACCGATTAAAATGACTGAGGAAATTAAAGCGCGGGTGGATGATATATGGGATGACTTGGAGCTTGACGGGTAGCATTGCTCTTACATACTAAGCGGTATGAAAAAGCGTAAGCGCGATCCGAAAGCAACCAAGCAAGCCTTGTTAGAGGCTGCCTTTGAAGAAATGCATAAGCATGGCTTTCAGGGTGCAAGTATTTCACAAATTCTGGCGCGTACAGGCATGACAAAGGGGGCATTGTTTCATCACTACCCCAGTAAATTAGCCCTAGCATATGCCGTTTTAGATGAGATCGTGGAGCCGATGATTGTTGAAATATGGCTGGTTCCACTTGATTCGCGTGATGATCCGATTGTCGCACTGCAAATGATGCTACGAAATTCCGTAAAGCGTATGACTGATCAATTGGGGCGCAATGGACTTTTGTTAGGCTGCCCGTTGAATCATTTTGCACAGGAAATGTCACCGTTGGATGAAGGCATGCGCAACCGTTGTAATCGCATATTTAATCGCTGGCAGTCGGGTATTGCAGGGGTTTTATTAGATGGGCAATCGCAAGGCGAGGTTTGCTTGGATGTCGATGCAGAGAATACTGCGATGTTTCTGATTGCGTCGATTGAAGGGGCGATAAGTATGGGCAAACAGACGCAAAGTTTGGCGCGCTGTTTGGAAATGCTGCAAGCTTGTGGTGAGCATTTATCCTTATATTTAGAGGGGCTTAGAAAGAGCTAAGGTTTTTCTTATTGCTTCTATCATTTGCCGCTTGTTGATAAGCTTCGGGCATGGATATTCAACAACAACTCGCATTATTATCTCGTGGCACGCTAGAAGTGCTTCCCAAAGGTGGCTTGGAAGCCAAATTAAAATTGGCAGAGAAAGAAAATCGACCCTTGCGCATTAAAGCGGGTTTTGATCCGACTGCGCCTGATTTGCATTTGGGACATACCGTACTTCTTGAAAAATTACGCCAATTCCAACAATGTGGGCATCAGGTTGTGTTTTTGATTGGTGATTTTACAGGCATGATTGGTGATCCGACAGGTAAAAATGAAACACGTCCACCATTGACCAAAGAAGATGTGCTTGCCAATGCGGAAACTTACAAACAGCAGGTATTTAAGGTGCTGGATGTGGATAAAACAGAAGTCCGCTTTAATTCAGAATGGTTTGGTAAGATGAGTGCAGCGGAAATGATTGCCTTAGCTGGCAAAGCGACGGTAGCACGCATGCTTGAGCGTGATGATTTTGAAAAGCGTTATAAGGGCGGGCAATCGATTGCCATTCATGAGTTTTTATACCCTTTGGTGCAGGGTTTTGATTCAGTTGCCTTGGATGCTGATATTGAACTTGGCGGTAACGATCAAAAGTTTAACTTATTGATGGGTCGGCAGTTGCAGGAGTCGCACAAGAAAATTCCGCAGATTATTATGACCATGCCATTGCTGGAGGGTTTGGACGGCGTGAATAAAATGTCTAAATCGTTGAATAATTATATTGCGATTGAAGATGCACCAAGCGATCAGTTTGGCAAGATGATGTCGGCATCTGATGATTTGATGTTGCGTTATTATGAGTTGCTAACGGATGTGAATTTGGATGAGATTAAAGCCATGCACCCGATGGAAGCTAAGAAGCAATTAGCCGCACGCATTGTGGCACGCTTTCATGGCGAAGATGCAGGTAAAGCAGCACGTGATGGCTTTGAAAAACAATTTGCCAAGAAAGAAGTACCCGATGATATTCCTGAAGCAACGATTGCTGCTGAAGATGGCAGTTTGTGGCTGGTAAAAGCCTTGAGCCAAGCAGGACTTACCCAGTCCAACGGTGAAGGCATGCGTTTGGTGAAGCAAGGGGCTGTGTCGGTGGATGGGACAAAAGTCACAGATAAAGATTTTTCTCTTGGGTTAGGTTCGTACCTTATTAAGTGTGGGAAACGTCGTTTTTTGAAACTGGAAGTGACTGCATGACAGTGCCGTATCAATTTGAAGTGACGGTATTGCCTGAATATATGGGCGAGCATTCAGCGCCTGAATCCTCACAGTTTGTGTTTGCTTATCATATTACCATTCGTAATATTGGCAGTAAAAGTGCGAGGTTGATGCAGCGACATTGGTTGATTACCGATGCCAATGCCAAGGAAGAAGAGGTGCAGGGTGATGGGGTAATCGGTGAGCAGCCGATGATTAAACCTGGTGCTGAACATGCATATAGTAGTTTTTGTGTTTTGGAGACTCCTTTGGGTTGTATGCAAGGAAGTTATCAAATGTTGGGTGAGGATGGGAAGCGTTTTAATGCGGATATTCCTGTTTTTACCTTGGCAAAAGAAGGTGTTTTGCATTAGTGGAATGCTAATTTAATAAGGGAGAAAGTATGAAAAAAATAAGTTTATTGGCTGTTGCCATGTTGATGTGTGCAGGCACAGCTTCAGCAGGGGCGTGGACAGACAGTGTAGATGAAAGAGCGGATGCTTTGACATCACAATTGAAAGGCAATAATAGTTATCACGCACATTTGGCACGTGAGCTTGCCGATGTAGCAATGGAAGAAAAATCACAACATGATATTGATGTTGCTCGTGCGTTTATGAATAAAGCTGAAGAACATGCTGCACAAGCTGGGGGTTCAAAATGAAACGGATTCTTTTATTAGCTGCATGTGCATCAATCACTGCATGTTCTGGACACATTGCATCTACGCAAGTGAGCGAATTGGATGAAGTGCGTGCGATGATTCAAAAAGCCAAGGCTGCAGGTGCTGAAAAATGTGCACCAGCGTTACAGGCAAAAGCTGTGGCTGGCTTGTATCATGCTGCGCATGAGCTTGATGAAGGTAGTGCAAACCCTGTATCTGAGAATTCTGATTTAATATCAGGAGCATTAAGCAATGCTAAAAGAGCATATGCAAAAGCCAAGAAAGGTTGTGGAAAACCAGCCGCTCCTGAAGTGATTACATTGGAAGGTGTGTTTTTTGAAACCAACAGTGCTGAATTAACGGCATCATCAACGGCAACATTGGATCGTGCTGTGAAAGCATTGCAAAAGCGTTCTACGATTAAAGTAGAAGTTGCAGCGCATACGGATAGTCGTGGTAAAGCTAGTTATAACCTTGATTTATCCAATCGTCGTGCTGCTAGTGTGATGGCATATTTGGTAGCTCATGGTGTAAGTGCGGATCGCTTAACATCGAAAGGTTATGGTGAAAGCCAAGCTCGTGCAGATAATGCGACAGTGGCAGGACGCGCTAAAAACCGTCGTGTAGAGCTTCGTATTAAGTAAGCTTATAGTGATAAATTGAGTGCCACTTAATCGTCATGCCCGCGAAGGCGGGTATCCATTGATACTTATATTTTAATCATGGAATCTCAATAAAAAATTTGGGGGGGCGGCACTTCAATTCATGATTCACGATAAAAGGCTCGCGATTTCGCGAGCCTTTTTTATGTAACTATTCAGCTTGCCGTTTATTTTCCCGCTAGCTGCGTTGAAAAATGCTCACTTACAGTAGTAAGCTACGCTTTTTCGCCTTGCTAGCAGAAAAAAACTCGGTAATCTGAACAGCTACAAGTTTATTTATAACTATGCTGAATAGTTACTTTTTTATTTGTGCTTTATGAAGTTAGAATCTGAGTAACTATTCAGCATGCTTCTAAGCCCCTTCTCCCATTGAGGGGAGAAGGTTGGGATGAGGGGTGATTTTCTAAAATATCAACGAGAGTCTCTCTCTTGCTGGGCAATTCACCTTGTCCCTTAAAAGAACGAGGGAGGGCTATGCTGAATAGTTACGAATCTGAATTGTTTAATAACGTGAACCTTTACGCTTGTTTTTACGTGTGTGCTGGGTGCGAAAGTTCGAACGTTGCGATTTGTTCGTATGTTGTTCGTGTGATGCAGGAACTAACTGATGCTCACCACTACCAATTAAATCAGTTCTGCCCATGCTTTTTAAGGCTTCTCTAAGCATAGGCCAGTTGTTTTTATCATGATAGCGTAAAAAAGCTTTGTGCAAGTCGCGTTGCTTTTTACGGCGTGGAATAAACACTTTTTCAGCATACTTTGCCTGCTTGCGACTTATTTTCTTCAGTGGGTTGCGCTCAGAGCGGTACATCGCAGAAGCTGTGGACATGGGCGATGGTAAAAACGCCTGTACTTGATCGGCTTTGTAATCATTCTTTTTCAACCATAATGCAAGATTGAGCATATCTTTATCTGTTGTGCCCGGATGAGCAGCAATAAAATAAGGGATTAAATACTGTTTTTTACCAGCTTCTTTGGAGAATTTCTCAAAGAGTTTTTTGAATGCATCGTAGGTTCCAATGCCAGGCTTCATCATCTTATCAAGTGGCTCGCCTTCGGTATGTTCAGGGGCAATTTTTAAATATCCCCCAACATGATGGGTGACCAGCTCTTTGATGTAAGCAGGTGATTTAACCGCCAAGTCATAACGCAGGCCTGAGGCAATAAATACGCGTTTGATGCCTTTGAGCTTGCGAGCCGAGCGATATAAATCAATCAAAGGGTCGTGGTTGGTGTTTAAATTGCTGCATATATCTGGAAATACACAGGATGGCTTACGACATGCCGCTTCAATCTCTGCCGATTTACATTTTAAACGGTACATATTGGCGGTTGGCCCGCCCAAATCGGAGATATTGCCTGTAAAACTTGGCGTTTTTTCGCGAATTTCTTCAACTTCACGTAAAATTGATTTTTTTGATCTGCTTTGAATGATGCGTCCTTCATGTTCGGTAATAGAGCAAAATGTGCAGCCGCCAAAGCAACCACGCATAATGTTGACCGAGGTCTTAATCATTTCATAAGCAGGAATTTTACTTTCGGGAGCTTTGATGTCGCCATAACCGATATAAGGTAGGCGTGAATAAGGCAAATCAAATACAGCGTCCAACTCCTCGGTAGTTAATGGAATCGGCGGGGGATTAATCCATACCTCACGTGTGCCATGGCGTTGAATCAAGGCGCGAGCATTGCCTGGGTTGGTTTCTAAATGCAATAAGCGTGAGGCATGGGCATAAAGCACCTCATCGTTGGCAACATCTTCATAGGATGGCATGCGAATGACTGTTTTATCACGTTTTTTTGACACATCTAAAATGGAAATAGGGATGGATTCTTCACGTTCGCGATGTGCCTTCTGAGCCAATGACTTTTCATCACAATCATTGTTTTGTCCTGTCATGGCATAGGGGTCTTTATGCTCAATGAGTGCGCCGGGGGCATCAATGTCAGTCGAGTCTTTTTCCAACCAACCAGCAGGGACACCTTTGCTCATTACGGCAGTACCACGAATATGCAACATCTCTTTGATGGATTCGCCATCTGCCAAACGATGTGCAATTTCGATAATTTGTCGTTCGCCATTGCCATAAACTAGAATATCAGCCTTGGAATCCATCAAAACAGAGCGACGCACCTTATCCGACCAATAATCATAATGGGCAATACGGCGTAGGCTCGCTTCAATGCCACCAATCACTACAGGCACACCTTTAAATGCTTCTCGGCAACGTTGGGCATACACAGTCACAGCTCTATCTGGGCGTTTGCCGCCAATATCACCCGGTGTATAAGCATCATCGCTGCGAATACGGCGCTCGGATGTATAGCGGTTGACCATGGAATCCATATTGCCAGCGGTGACACCCCAAAATAAATTGGGTTTACCAAGGGCTCGAAATGCATCTGCGGATTTCCAATCAGGTTGGGCAATGATACCAACGCGAAAACCCTGTGCTTCTAAAACACGCCCCATCACTGCCATGCCAAAGCTTGGTAAATCAACGTAAGCATCGCCTGTGACCAAAATAATATCGCAGCTATCCCAGCCGAGAGCCGTCATCTCGGCGCGGTTCATGGGCAACTGTGGAGCAATACCAAAACATTCCGCCCAATATTTTGGGTAGGAAAAAATAGGCTTGTTGAAAGGCACATGTGCAGAACTCATGGGGTATGCTAACAAATTATACTTTGGGGTCTTGTATTACATCGCTTGGGGTGTTTGATTTCAGAAAATGATACAAAAAGTTGCTAACTATTCAGCATGTTTCCAAGCCTCTTCTCCCATTGAGGGGAGAAGGTTGGGATGAGGGGTGATTTTCTCAAGCATCAACAAGAATATGCTGAATAGTTACAAAAAAACGAACGTTAGAATGTGTAAAAAAGGAGATAATGATGTTGAGAAAATTATTTATATTAGCGTTGCCATTGATGTTTTTGGGTGGAGTCAATGCTTCTGCTTCGACGTATACTTATATGATTGACCATGGCACGCCGGGCGTGATTACTAGCGATAGCAAAATGGTGCGTTTGGTGCTTATTGGTTCAGGGGATTGCCGTGAAGTTCCATATAATATCATTGCTGATGGCGTAAGTTCATTAAGTGGAAAGCTCGATTTAAGCAAAGAAGTGTCATTTCCGATGGATTTTACGGTCATCACTTTGTCGTGTTCAAAAGCGGGCATTAAAGCCACACTTTCAAAAGAAAGTGCGAGTATTTTTGGCAGCGACTAAAGACAATCAACGATGATGTAAGTCATCGTATTTTTGGAATTCGGGGACGCAATACATAATTATTTGATTTTGTACTGGAAGGTTGCCATTCTAGGCTTATGAATAGGTTGAATTATGTATTACGTCCCCCGAATTCCAAAGTTAGGCTGATTAGATAATACCCTAGAGGAAGGATGCCGTTAAGGCCTTTTTTGCAACCCAGTTTTTTAATAGATAGGTGGGTTAAAATAATACTACTTATCACAGTTATTATTGCGTAAACGACTTCGAATATCATGCGGATACTTTACTTGTAAGAAAAAGGCGACGCTACCCTTTAATTAGACCCTCAGTTTGGGGGACATAATACATAATTATCTAAGTTTGTGTTGAAAAGAGTGTTTTCCAATTCCGAGGGGGCGCAATACTTAATTATTTGATTTTGTGTCAGAAGGTCGCCATTCTGGGCTAATGAATAGGTTAAATTATGTATTATGTCCCCCGAATTCGCGAATTATTTATAGCTATAGGTATTGCAACTGGCATGGGTGAGTTTATTGGCAACCCACCAGATCCATCTACCTACGGGAACCTCAAATGAAAGGAAATACTTCGTGGATTCATAATCTGAATATTATATTTAGAAGAAGACGAGAATACAAAAAGCATCTGTTTTTATTGTTTGTTGTTTCTGTGCTTGCAATAATTAGCTTTTTTGAGGGCGATGAAGAAAATAAGATGTTGGGATACCTTTTTTTCTCATTGAGCATCCCTTATAGCGTATTTATTCTTGTTAGAGGGATGATATACGAAGAGTTCCCATATAAACCCAAACCTATATGCAAGAAAGACTCAGTATCAAAATATTATATTTGGGCGACTTATTATGTGCTGGTAACCATTTTTTTGATTGTTGCATTTTTAAATGTGGTGATATGGAATTGAAAAAACAGCCAAAACGGGGCATGAGTTATTGCGAGTTCAGGGAATTCGGGGACGCAATACATAATTATTTGATTTTGTACTGGAAGGTTGCCATTCTAGGCTTATGAATAGGTTAAATTATATATTGTGTCCCCCTAATTCACCCATCAACATACGGTTCTTTAAATGATTAATCTTTCAAATAAGAGTAAAAGAGCAAATAAAGAAAAGAAACTCTATGATTTCTTAGGTTATTTATTCATATTTATAGTGATTGTAATTCTAGTAATATTTGAGAGAGAAAAAGAGAATACGATTCTTGGATATTTCATATTTTCATCATTTTCGGTTTATTTTATTTGGGTTTTAGTGAGAGGGCTGGTTTACAAAGGTTTTGGGTATGGCGACGGTAGAGTGCTTAGAAATGAAGCCCCATATAAATACTATGGATGCGTTGCCTCTTCGATCTTATTTGCAAGCTTGTCAATTTGGGCATTGGTTTTTTGGAGGTAAGGGAGTTCGCAGTTCGAGGGACATGATACATAATTATTTACTTTTAATGTGAAGAATTGGCATGTTATTTTGAGTTCTGTGTAGGCAATGGCACTATACGCGGCATGTTAACATTTACTTGGATTTTTCTTACCGCTTTATTGCTTTCTACAGCCATTGATTTTTATTTAGACCAACGACATATGCGCTCGATTGTAACGCATCGAGATGCTGTGCCAGAGCGTTTTGCAGATGTAATTTCACTTGAATCACATCAAAAGGCAGCTGATTATACCATGGCAAAAATGAAGCTTGGCACATGGAGTGGGTTATATGGTTTGGGGCTTTTACTGCTTTGGACATTGGGTGGCGGATTAGACATTCTCGATCAATGGTTGCGGGCTTGGCAGTGGTCAGCACTGACAACAGGCGTGGTGTTTTTAATTGTATTCTCCATGTTAGGAAGCTTGTTGGAATTGCCTTTTTCATTGTATTCCACATTTAAGGTCGAGCAAGCGTTTGGCTTTAATAAGATGACTTTCGGCTTGTATATTTCTGATTTATTGAAGCAAATGGCATTGATGCTGGCGATTGGTGCGCCACTGATTTGGGTAATTTTATGGTTGATGCAGTCTGCTGGTGAAATGTGGTGGTTATGGGCTTGGGGTGTGTGGACTGGCTTTTCTATCTTGATGATGTGGGCTTATCCGACTTTTATTGCACCATTGTTTAACAAATTTGAACCGATGGAAGATGGCGAATTAAAAACTTCTATTGAAGGATTATTGCAACGTTGCGGCTTTGAAAGCGATGGTTTATTTCAGATGGATGGCTCCAAACGTTCAAGTCATGGTAATGCTTATTTTTCAGGCTTTGGAAAATCCAAGCGCATTGTGTTTTTTGATACCTTGTTGGAGCAATTAAGCACCAATGAAACCTTGGCAGTGTTGGCACATGAATTGGGGCACTTTAAGCGTAACCATATCAAAAAACGTATGGTTTTGATGTTTGCTATGTCGTTGGCGGGTTTTGCTATATTGGGTTGGTTGGGCGAGCAAGCATGGTTCTATGAGGGCTTGGGCGTATCCCATGCATCCCATTATATGCTGCTGATTTTGTTTATGCTTGCTATGCCAGTGTTTACGTTTGCCATATCACCTTTGATGAGTATGTATTCACGCAAACATGAGTTTGAAGCCGATGATTATGCGAAGGAACATGCCAATGCCGAGGATTTAATTTCGGCACTGGTGAAAATGTATGATGATAATGCAGCGACCCTTACGCCTGATTCGCTCTATTCTGCGTGGCATGATTCGCACCCGCCAGCACCTGTTCGTGTAGCGCATTTAGAGAAAAAAGGAGCATAAAATGGTGTTAGATTTAGTTTCTCGTAGTATTATAATTTTTATGTTAGCTAGTTGTGTAACAGTAACTAAACCGGTGCCTATGGGAGATGATAAGTACATGTTATCACTTAATGCTCGCGGAGGCTTTAATAATAACGGGGAGTTATTAAAAGATAGTATTGAGCGAGCAAATGCTTTTTGTAGAGAGAAGGGGCTTTATGCACATATTTTACAAACAGAGGTAAGTGGTGTTCAGATGTGGACTCCTCAAGGTAATCAAGTTGTTTTTAAATGTTTGGAACATAAATAGTGAGTGGAGACCACAGGGGTACGACGAATCATAGAGTAGATTTATTATTTGATAGTGGTTTTAAGCGCTATAAAAACACACAGATTTTTATGAAATCAGATACTGCAATTTTATCACCCTCGATTTCGCAAAATGTACAAGGTAAGTATTGGTTTGATATTAGAGAAGCTATACTCAAGAAAATACGTGAAAATAAGAATGTTGATTTTTCTTTAGTTTTTATTCGTATCGTTCCAAATATTTTTATTTTCATTAAAACTTCCGAGTTAAAAGTATTGATGACAGAATTCTCTAAAAAAGAACGTGATAATCATAAAGTATGGAGTTTTGAAGTTGATAGGGATTTTCGTAGGATATTTAATAAGAAATCCATGGATGACTTTTTATTAGTTAAAACGACTTCTGAGTCTGAAGTTGTTAGCCTGTTAGTTCAGCTTTGATATATTGAGTGAATATGACTATAAGCCTAAAAATTTCAGTGTTTTGAATTGTGGTGTTGTCCTGTTCTTTCTTGCATGCCCAAGAAAGAACCAAAGAAGGGCACTCTGGCTATCTGCTTGTTTCCTTCGCTTACAGGCTTCAAAAGGGCGCGTGTTACTGCGCTTTTTCCTTTTGATACCTGATGCTACGGCGCAGCTAGGACAGAGCAAAAGGATAAGAGTTTATGAATACAAATATTGAATTACTAGCTCCTGCTGGAACGATTAAGAACATGCGTTATGCCTTTGCTTATGGCGCAGATGCGGTGTACGCAGGTCAACCGCGTTATTCGTTGCGAGTTAGGAATAATGATTTTCAGTTGGAAAACTTAAAAACGGGCATTGATGAGGCGCACGCGTTGGGGCGTAAGTTCTTTGTGGCTAGTAATTTATTGCCGCATAACAATAAATTAAAACGCTATCTGGAGCATATGCAGCCAGTGATTGATATGAAGCCAGATGCATTGATTATGGCAGATCCTGGTTTGATTATGATGGTGCGCGAACGCTGGCCTGAAATTCCTGTGCATTTGTCGGTGCAGGCGAATACCATGAATTATGCCGCAGTGAAATTTTGGCAGTCTGTGGGTATTTCACGGATTATTTTATCACGTGAAATCTCTTTGGACGAGGTCGAAGAAATTCGCCAACAATGTCCTGATATGGAGCTGGAAGTGTTTGTGCATGGCGCGCTTTGCATTGCATATTCGGGTCGCTGCTTGCTCTCAGGCTACTTTAATCATCGCGATGCGAATCAGGGAAGTTGTACCAATGCTTGCCGTTGGAAATATGATATGCAGGAAGGCAAAGAAGATGTGAGTGGTGATGTGCTTGATGCCAAAACCATGGAAACAGTGATGAATCCGCAGCCCTTTTCGCAATCACTTTCAAGCTGTGGTGATTTGGAACGTCACCCTGAAGCTGATAAGATATATATGCTGGAAGAGGAAAATCGCCAAGGTGATTTGATGCCTGTGATGGAAGATGAGCATGGCACATATATCATGAATTCGCGTGATTTGCGTGCGATTGAGCATGTCGATCGCTTGGTGAAAATTGGTGTGGACTCACTTAAAATCGAAGGACGAACCAAATCGCATTATTATGTTGGTCGTACCACGCAATTGTACAAACAAGCCATCAATGATGCTGTGGCAGGCAAAGATTTTGATTGGAGCTTGATGCGTAAACTCGATTCGTTAGCAAACCGTGGTTATACCGATGGTTTTTATCAACGCAGACATACGGCAGCGCATCAAAATTATGAGCAGGGCGCATCGTTATTATTTAATCAGCGTTTTGTGGGTGAGTTGCTTGCTTATGATGAGGCAACAGGCTTGGCAGAATTTGATGTGAAAAATAAGTTTTGTGTAGGTGATTCGGTTGAGCTTATTGACCCTAAAGGCAACAAGACCTTTACCATTGCGAGCATGATTGATGCGCGTAAAAATGAAGCCACGGATATGGCTCCAGGTAGTGGGCATCGAGTAAAAATACCTGTGCCATGCAAGCCCTCAAAAGAAGCTCTTTTGGCAGTCAATGTGGAAGGCAAGACTGTATAAACGATATGTAACTATTCAGCATAGTTATAACTGATTCGTACCTATTCAGGTTACCGCTGGTTTGTTACAGCGATGCATATTTTTTAATCAGAATAACGCATGGCGTTTTATGTTTGCGCTTGTTTTACTTACTTTTCATATGGTCTTCTTATTGCTTTATCTTTCCGACACTATTGAAAAAGGGATGTCTCTAATCAATGGGTGCATATAAGGGAATAATCAAAGAGAGGAAGATATTATGAGCTACTTGGCTCCTTCAGAGTTTGTAACAAAGATGGTAGATGCGGGAGAATCTAAAATCTTCATGTCCACGAAAGATACATTAATTCGTGCATACATGGCTGGCGCTATTTTGGCTCTTGCAGCGGTATTTGCGATTACGGTTGCAGTTACAACAGGTTCAGCAATTCTTGGCGCAGTTTTATTTCCTGTTGGTTTTTGCATGTTGTACCTTATGGGTTTCGATTTGCTTACAGGGGTATTTGTTTTAACACCTTTAGCATTGCTTGATAAAAGGCCTGGCGTAACGCTTCACTCAGTTTTTAGAAACTGGGGGCTGGTTTTTGTTGGTAATCTTGCGGGTGCATTAACAACGGCTGTGCTGATGGCGGTTGTATATACGTATGCATTTACTGTTGAACCTGGTGCCGTGGGTCAAAAAATTGCCCATATCGGAGAGCTTCGCACATTGGGTTATGCTTCGCACGGTGAGGCGGGGTGGTTAACGATTTTTATCCGAGGAATGCTCTGTAACTGGATGGTGTCGATGGGTGTGGTTGGTGCGATGATTGCAACAACAGTGATTGGTAAAGTGATTGCTATGTGGATGCCTATTATGCTTTTCTTCTTTATGGGCTTTGAGCATTCCGTAGTGAATATGTTCTTGTTCCCATCTGCAATGATTATGGGTGGCAACTTCTCAGTGATGGATTACCTGCTTTGGAATGAGATTCCAACAGTATTAGGCAACCTGATTGGAGGCTTGGCTTTTACAGGGCTAACTTTATATAGCACACATATTAGAACTTCGCCTAAGCGTGGCTTTAATTAATTATAATCAAATGCACCTTTGCTTCATTGTAAGCAGAGGTGCTTTATAACATGTCGACACAATTGCAGGTCGCGGTAGGGCAGTGTTCTGATAAGGGGCGCAAAGATGTCAACCAAGATTTCCATGGTGCGTGCATTCCCGAAGAACCCTCGCTGAGTTCAAAGGGTATTGCCATTGCTTTGGCAGATGGAATTAGTAGCAGTGCGGTGAGTCAAATTGCCAGTGAAACTTCGGTTACGGAATTTCTAGAGGACTATTATTGCACCTCAGAGGCATGGACTGTAAAAACATCAGCGCAACGTGTTATGCAGTCAATTAACTCTTGGCTTTATTCACAAACAAGACAAAGCGAACATAGTTACGATAAAGACAGGGGCTATGTCTGCACATTTAGTGCGATAATCATTAAATCGACCACAGCACATATTTTTCATGTTGGAGATACCCGAGTATATCGCCTACATAATCATGCACTTGAGCAGTTAACGGAAGATCATAGACTCTGGATTTCAAAAGATAAAAGTTACCTTCGACGCGCACTGGGAGTAAATCCAGAGCTTGAAATAGATTATCAAGCGATGCAGGTGGAAGAGGGTGATATTTTTATATTGGCGACAGATGGCATTTATGAGCATAGCTCAGAGAAGTTTATCATACATGCGATTCAGGATTGTAACGGTGATTTAGACTATGCTGCAAAAAATATTTTGGGTGAAGCATATGAGCAAGGAAGTGAAGACAATCTCACTGTTCAGCTTGTTCGTATTGATAGTTTGCCAAGCCAAAATACCGATGAAATTTACCAACAATTAACCGAACAACCTTTTCCACCAGAGCTAGAGCCTAGAATGTTATTTGATGGCTATGAAATCATTCGAGAAGTGCATGTTAGCAGTCGAAGCCATGTTTATTTGGCACAAGATACTGAAACAGGTGATCAAGTGATTATCAAAGCTCCATCGGTTGATCTTAGGGGTGATCCGTCGTATTTGGAACGCTTTTTGATGGAGGAGTGGATTGCAAGACGTATAAATAATGCGCATGTTCTCAAGCCTTGTCAGCAGCTTCGCAAACGTAATTATTTATATATTGTAAGTGAATTTATTGATGGGCAAACATTGGCTCAGTGGATGATTGATAACCCAAAACCTGAGATTGAAACAGTACGGGATATTATTGAACAAATCGTTAAAGGTTTGCGCGCCTTTCATCGATTGGAAATGTTACACCAAGATATTAGACCCAATAATATTATGATTGATCGTGCAGGCACGGTGAAAATTATTGATTTTGGCTCAACCCGAGTTGCTGGTGTGATGGAAATTGAGACTCCAATTGAGCGTTATCATCTATTGGGCACCATGCAGTTTACTGCACCAGAGTATTTCTTAGGAGAGGCAGGCTCAACACGTTCAGATATATTTTCTTTGGGGGTGATTGCCTATCAAATGTTATCGGGAAGGTTGCCTTATGGCACGCAAGTTGCAAAATCCAGAACCAAAGCAGCACAAAAAAAACTAGTTTATAATTCGGTGCTTGATGATGAGCGGGAGATCCCTATGTGGATTGATGATGCAATTAGAAAAGCTGTGCATCCGAACCCTGCCAAGCGTTATGATCGCATGTCTAGTTTTGTATTTGACCTGCGTCATCCGAATGAAGCATTTCTCGACAAAACACGCCCACCATTGATTGAGCGCAACCCTGTAGGATTTTGGCGGGGGGTGTCTTGTATTTTAGCCATGATTATTGTTGTATTACTTGTGAAGCAATAAAAAAACTGGATAAGCCAGAATAAAGAAGGCTGTGATTCAGATGTTTCTAAAGTTTTTTGAGTTGACGTTGCGTGTTTCGTTGCTCTCTTATGTGCCTAATTAAATATATGGCGAAGCTTATAACCTGCACTGCGGACTAGCCCACGATCTTTGGGTGAGACTTCGTACAGTGTGCTAACCCCCACACCTTTAAGTGTAACATTTTTGGGAGGTCCAATAAGAATTTCACCAGAATAATCCCGAATTTTCGTATGAATCAAGCCATATACAATTTCATCAATGAGCACCTGATTGGTTTTTGCGATGCCTTCAATGCGAGCACCTTTATCCATTGCGTGCCCGATATAATCCTTGCTGACCCCCGGTATTTCTTTCACATAACCACAGGTAATGCCAATCCTACAATCCATTTTACCAACAATTTTCTTGAGTTTCTTGCGATCATTTTCGAGGCTGCTCACCATCAGCATGGCAGCGAGTACGGCATCAATAGCCGTTTCAAATACTGCCATCACACCATCACCAAGGCGTTTGACCACCGTACCATTGTTTCGGATTACAGCCTGTTCACAAATATCACAAAACATCCGATTGCGCATAAAACCTTTGGTATGCCCCATTTCACGTTTGTATTGGGTGGAGCCAACAAGGTCGGTAAACATTATGCATTTGTAATGATCGGGTGTGGTGGCAATAAGGTGGGCAACACTTTCAATAATTGAATCCAGATCTAAGGGGGTTGTATCCAGTTGATTGGCTGGTCGGGTGGCGGCTAGTTGAGGCAGTATAGAAGAGTCTCCACTGCTGATAAGTTCGATGGTTAAATCATTTTCAAGAGCCTCTTCAATCTCCTCGGTTGATGTGGGAGGAACCATAGCAAGCGGCTTCTTTTGCTTTGAAGATGTTGCTTTTTGTTTCGCCATTGTAACCCTCCGATGATAATGAAGTACATATAGTCACGTCATTGGTAAGTATGAATGTAGCCTATATCACACAAATAAACAAAAGTGCTATCTTGTCGATTGCTTAAAGATTATCCAGTATGCCGTATTATTTTTGTTTAGTAAGGATACAGCGATGAATTTTGCAGATATGGATGGTGTAATTTGGTTTGATGGTGAAATGGTGCCGTGGCGTGATGCCAAGGTGCATGTGCTGACGCACACATTGCATTATGGCATGGGTGTGTTTGAGGGTGTGCGTGCGTATCATGCTGAAAAAGGCACGGCGATTTTTCGTTTGGAAGAGCATACCAATCGTTTGTTCCGCTCTGCAAAAATTATGAATATGCCTATGCCTTTTAGTAAGGATGAGCTTAATGCGGCACAGTTAGCATCGGTAAAAGATAATAATTTGGATTCAGCCTATTTACGTCCGATGGTGTTTTATGGCTCTGAAGGTATGGGGTTACGCGCCGATAATTTGAAGACACATGCCATGGTTGCAGCTTGGAAATGGGGTGCATATATGGGCGATGATGGCATCAACAACGGTATTCGCATTCGCACCACGTCATTTACCCGTCATCATGTGAACATTGCCATGTGCAAAGCCAAAGCCAATGGTAATTATATCAGTTCGATGTTGGCATTATCCGATGCTCTTCGTGATGGTTATGATGAAGCATTGTTTTTGGATGTGGATGGCTTTGTGTGTGAAGGTTCGGGTGAGAATTTCTTTATGGTAAGTGATGGCGTGATTTATACGCCTGAATTGACCAGTGCCTTGGATGGTATTACGCGTGCAACGGTGATTCAATTAGCTGAAGAAGCGGGTTTCACGGTGAAAGAAAAACGTATTACACGAGATGAAGTTTATACAGCAGATGAAGCATTTTTTACAGGCACTGCGGCAGAAGTAACGCCGATTCGCGAGCTTGATGGACGCAGTATTGGTTCTGGCACACGCGGTCCAATTACCAAACAACTTCAAAGCAAATACTTTGATGTGGTGCATGGTCGCAGCCCAGAGCACGAGAGCTGGTTGAGCTATATTTAATTGCGTTCACCTCTCTATGAGGGGTGAGCTTTCTATCGAATGAACCGATGATAATCAGCACTGACGCTGACTGAAAATAAATAGCCTGTTGGTGGTGCATTTGGGAGAAGTTTAATCTATAATCAATAGTAGCCGTTGAAAGAGGAGGAAGTATGCAAACTCCAAATCACCAACACTTCAACCTGCTTGAACTCAAGCCCATTCGCGCACTCGTTTTGTGGTCGGGCTTCCCCTACATTTTCCAAGCCCTTCTATTACTACTATTCATTGCTTTGATTGCTTTAAGTTGGAATGATTTCGCTCCCCAAAGTGTGAATGATAAACTTTATGCTAAAACCCATTTGGTTAATTTGACTGTCTGGGGAATATGGTGGCCATTGATGGTATGGCTGGCGGTATTGTTTGGTCGGATATGGTGTACAGTCTGCCCGCTTGAACTGGTTAACAATCTGAGTGAACGGCTGGGTCGCCGCATCGGTATACACCAACGCAAGCTTGGCAAATGGCTGGTGTCGGGTGTATTCATTCTTATTTTCTATGCCACCATCCAAATGCTCATTGCAGGTATGCATCTACATCGGGTTCCTGCTTACACATCCATATTTCTAATATTTATGATTGCAACGGCTTTTATTACGGGGCTGCTGTTTGAAAACAGGGCTTATTGCCGTGGCTTTTGTGCAGTAGGGTTATTGCTCAAGGCTTATGGACGAGGCGGCATGGTTGCTGTTCGCCCTGAATCAAGTGATGTGTGCCATGATTGCGGTGAAAAATGGTGTATCAAGCATGAATACAAGCACAAACTTGATGCTCGTAGCTGCCCGACACTGTTGGAACCAACGACATTGGACAACAATCGGGATTGCCTTGTTTGCACGCAATGCATCAAGGCATGCCAACCCAATAATATGCAGTTACAACTCCGCGCCCCTTATAGCAGTCAGGATGGACGAGAGTCCGAAGCATCTTGGCCTATGCTATTGTTTATCATGCTGCTGTCGGGATTTGTAACGCTTGAGCTATGCACAGAGTCGCCTGTGGCTAAAAGCATCTTTTTATGGCCAGTGGATACCCTCATGTCACAAATCAGCATAGCAGGAATTGGTGGCTGGCTAGAGGGCATTTGGGCATTAATCATATTTCCGCTGCTGCTCTGGTCGCTTCTTGGTGGCATCAACATGCTAATGAAAGGAGCAAGTAGCATGACTGATGCATGGCGAAATATGGCTTTCTCGATCGTTATCATTATTGCTGCGGGACACATGTCGAAAGGGCTGGCTAAATTCACATCATGGGGTGGCTTTTTTCCTGACGCGTTGCGCGACCCTTCAGGGCGAGAAACTGTTCAAGCCATGACTGCCAATCCAAATCTTTTACCTGCACCTCTACTTGCTTTTCCTACAGTTACTACCATTGCGTTGGGTTTGGTGGGTATCGCAATATTTTATGCTGTTCGTGAGGCTAGACTAGCTCATGTGGATACATACAAAGCTCAAATCCCATCCATAGGTCTGCTCGCAGGATTATTTAGTATCATTATCTTGAGTTGGTTTTAAATTGAAATCAATCGAGTCTAACCATATCGATTCAGAGCATGAACATTGGTTGAGCTATATTTAACTTCCAAAAGGAAAAAGGGGAAGCTAAAAGTATCCCCTTTTTCGTTCATTTGGTTACATACGGAAACGACCAGATAGTTCAAATCCCAACGGCCTGCAATTAGGGATTGAACATAGTAATTTTTTATCGCGGGCACGTATATATGAGCTATGTATACGTGTTCCGTCGTCGGTCTGTAAATATTTCCCGTCTTTTCGTTCAATCCATGTGCTGCAAAGTACTCCAACAAAATCGATGTACTTACTTGGCTTTGCTAATGGTTCATCAGTTTGATATTTCTCAATAGTGTTTTCATTTGAGAAAATACCTTTCTTTGTACCCGCATATTTCATTTTTTCATGGTCGGAAAGGTTATCTAAAATAATTCTATTTTTGTATCCACCTTCGAGGTGCTGGGGATGTTTGGTTTTATCAAAATTCCACCATACCGACATGCGAATTTCACCAAAACCAATATAACGCCAGTTAATAACTGTGGGCTTTTCAAGCAGGTTACATTCTAAATAGTTATTGTCAGCATCGTCAGTGCTGCTCATGTCAATTAAACCTTTCTTGATAACTAGGTTTAATGCATGACCAAGCAGATGCGTTTGAGCAATTTTAGGTTTTTTAACATCACTTGCTTTTAATTGTTTTAAGGCATGTTCCCAAGGCAGATTTATACCATTATCCGAAGCAACTCTATCCAGTGCCTTATTTAGTGCTATGGGGGAATTGGATAGTTTTGAGTTTTTGACAATGACTTTAGCATCTTGTTTACATCGTTCGATAGTACGACCAGATGGGAATATTGGTGTGTATGTGTTCATAACAACTCCTGTTTACAAGTATCGCTGCCGCCAAACGACTCTTGAGTTAAGAGTTGGGTACATAAAAAAAATATGCTAGTCAGAGGGGACTTTCGCCAAGGGCGGCTAACAGGCTGCATCAAAAACCTTAACCAAATATTGCTCTCGTGATTTCCATATGTCAAATTTGTCGATGAGTCGAGAGGATTGATTTGGAGTTGCCTCTCAAATGGCTATGATTTTGTTCTAAATAAGCTACAATATAAGTGGTGTTTACCTTTAAATTTTCTAAAGGGGTTCAGCATGAAATACATTCGCTTTTTTAATGAACTGCAGCTCTCTGATGTGCCTATGGTGGGTGGTAAAAATGCATCCCTTGGTGAGATGTATCAGCAACTAAGTAGCAAAGGCATTAAAGTGCCCAATGGCTTTGCCACCACCGCCGAAGGCTATTGGTGTTTTCTTGAGTATAATCATTTGAAAGATGAAATTGCTTCTACGTTGCAAGGTCTGAATACCCATGATGTAAAAGCATTGGCTAGGTGCGGTGCAAAGATTCGAGACCTTTTGTCTCATGCTCACATGCCACCTGATTTAGAAAAGGAAATGATTGCTGCCTACACCCAGCTGGCTGATGAATATGGCAAAGAAAACCTTTCTGTCGCGGTGCGAAGCTCTGCTACGGCAGAGGATTTGCCCGATGCATCCTTTGCGGGTCAGCAGGATACCTATCTGAATATTCGTGGCGCGGCACAGCTTATTGAATGCATCAAACGTGTGTATGCCTCTCTTTTTACCAACCGTGCTATTTCATACAGGGTGGATAAAGGTTTTGATCATATGAAGGTGGCACTATCAGCTGGTATTCAAAAGATGGTTCGTAGTGATTTGGCTTCGGCAGGTGTGATGTTTTCCATTGATACTGAAACAGGCTTTCGGGATGTCGTATTTATTACTGGGGCTTATGGATTGGGTGAAAATGTTGTGCAGGGTGCGGTAAGCCCTGATGAGGCCTATGTATTCAAACCTACATTGAAAGAAGGTTACAAGCCTGTACTTAGTCGCCATTTGGGCGATAAAAACATCAAAATGGTGTACTCTGATTCTTTAAAGAACCCGACCAAGAATGTGCCTGTACCCTTGGATGAGCAGCAACAATACTGCTTAACAAAGAATGAGTTGGTCACATTGGCGCAATATGCCGTCACGATTGAAGAGCATTATTCAGCATTGGCAGGGCACAATCAGCCTATGGATATTGAGTGGGCAAAAGATGGATATTCAGGTGATTTGTTTATTGTGCAAGCACGCCCTGAGACCGTGCATGCTGGGCAGGATAAAAATAGTATTGAAAGCTATAAACTTGAAGAGACTGGTAATATTTTGGTTGAAGGGAAAAGTGTAGGGCGAAAAATTGCGACAGGTGTTGCACGTGTTATCAAAGATGCTTCTCAAATTCATGAGTTAGAACCAGGTGAAGTGCTGATTACCGATATGACGGATCCCGACTGGGAACCGATTATGAAAATTGCATCGGCGATTGTAACCAATAGAGGCGGCAGGACATGTCATGCAGCCATTATTTCGCGCGAACTTGGGCTAGCGGCTATTGTGGGTACAGGCTCTGCTACATCATCGATTCAAAGTGGACAGATGGTGACAGTGTCATGTGCAGAGGGTGAGGTCGGCTATGTATATGAAGGTGCACTGCCTTTTAGCAATACGCATGTAGAGTTGGGTAAGGTTGAGCGACCAAAGACCAAGATGATGATGAATTTGGCAAGCCCTGACAGTGCTTTTGGGTTTAGTGCGATTCCCAATGATGGGGTTGGTCTTGCGAGACTTGAATTTATTATTAATAACTCCATTGGTATTCACCCCAATGCCTTGTTGCACTTTGATCAATTAAAAGATGCTGCTGTGAAAGAAGAGATTCTTCGCCGAACAGAGGCATATGACTCTCCTGTAGATTTTTATGTGCAAAAGTTGGCAGAAGGCGTGTCTATGATTGCTGCAGCATTTTACCCCAAGAAAGTTATTTTCCGCATGTCTGATTTTAAATCAAATGAATATGCAAACCTGCTTGGGGGAGCTCAGTTTGAGCCAGTTGAAGATAACCCCATGATTGGTTTTAGGGGGGCATCACGTTATTACTCTGATGCCTTTAAGGAAGCATTTGCGCTTGAATGTCAGGCGATGCGTATTGTTCGTGAAGCAAAAGGTTTAAAAAATGTACGTTTGATGATTCCCTTTACCCGCACACCCGATGAAGGGCAAAAAGTATTAGCTGAAATGGAGAAACACGGGCTTAAACGTGGTAAAGATGGGCTTGAAGTCTATGTGATGTGTGAAATTCCAGCTAATGTCATTGCGGCAGATGCTTTTCTTGATGTGTTTGACGGATTCTCTATTGGTTCGAATGATTTGACCCAGTTGGTCTTGGGTGTTGATCGAGATTCTGAATTGGTAGCACATATTTTTGATGAGCGACAATCACCTGTATTGGATATGTTGAAGATGGCTATTTCAGCTTGTACGAAACGTGGCAAGTATATTGGTATTTGCGGACAAGCTCCTTCAGATTACCCTGAAATGGCAGCGTTTTTGGTTCGCGAGGGCATTGAGTCCATGTCGTTAAATCCAGACTGTCTGCTTGCTACAACCATGCACGTGTTGGAGGTAGAAAAAGCCATTCAGGCAGATTATCAAGCATGAACTAACGCGCAATAGCTTGATCCAAATGTAACACGTTTTGCAAAGGTTTATCATCACCATAACAGGCGATATTTTCCAATGTGGTGTTTGCAATGTTCACCAGTGCTTCTTCGGTGAAAAAGCCTTGGTGCCCTGTAACCAAAACATTGGGGAATGTTAAAAGGCGTTCAAAAACATCATCACGAATAATGGTATCGGATAAATCATGGAAGAATAGGTCGCCTTCTTGCTCATAAACATCCAGCCCTAAATGTGCTATTTTTCCTGATTTCAAACCTTTGATTGCAGCACTGGCATCGACAATGGCACCGCGACTTGTATTGATAATCATCACGCCATCTTTCATAAGTGCTAAAGATTCTTCATTAATAAGGTGAAAGGTTTCTGGCGTAAGCGGGCAATGAAATGAAATAATATCCACCTGTGCCAAGAGGTCATTCAAAGGTAGGTATTGCACCCCCTTACTTTTTAAAACTTCACTTTCGATAGTATCAAAGGCAAGCACGTTACAGCCAAAACCTTGCAAAATATCGGTCACAATGGAGCCAATGCGCCCTGTTCCAATAATCCCTACAGTTTTGCCATGCATGTCAAAGCCAGTTAAGCCTTGCAAACAAAAATTACCATCTCGGACACGGGAATAAGCGCGATGAATTTTGCGATTAAGTGACAGCATCAGTGCAACGGTGTGTTCAGCAACGGCGTAAGGAGAGTATGCAGGAACACGCACAACATGGATGCCTAATTTATCTGCGATACGCAAATCAACGTTGTTATAACCCGCACACCGCATGGCAATCATCGGCACACCAATCGCTTTGAGTGCCTCGATGGTAATTTCACCAATATCATCATTTACAAAGGCGCATACTGCATCGGAACCCCGAGCAAGCTCCACAGTATTTGGCTCTAGGCGCGCCTCATGAAATATAAGTTGATGACCAAAGTTTTTATTAGCCTCAAGGAAATATTTCCTATCATAAGGTTGGGAGCTATAAATTGTGATTTTCATCCAAACCTCTCAAACAAGTGTTAGGTTAAAAGTTTAGTAACTATTCAGCACCTCCCAAGCCCCTTCTCCCATTGAGGGGAGAAGGTTGGGATGAGGCGCGGACTTTATTTGCGAGCTTTCAATGCCGCAACACGTGCTGCAATGGGCGGATGAGTTGCAAATAAGCCTGTTAATTTACTATGTGCAGCATAAATTTTCATTGTTGCCAACGCAGTATCTTCTTCGGGTGCGTTGATGTATGCCTCGGATTGATTGCTTAGATATTCAATCTTGTGCAAAGCTGAAATCATGGCACCTGCACCAACAGCATTCGCGGCATAAGCATCCGCACCAAACTCACGGCGACGTGAGAACCAAGAAATTGGAATCATTGCCAATACCGATAGAATCATTTGCAAAGCAATATTCAAGGCAAATCCAGCCCAGAAATTACGCTGGCGAACAGGCTCAGAAATCATGCGCGCAATGAAATATACAAAGGTATTCATAAGTCCTTGCAGCAAGGTTGTAGCAAGCATATCACCATTGGCAACATGCCCCATTTCATGGGCAAGTACGGCTTTTAATTCTTTATCATTAAGGTTCATTGCCAAGCCTGATGATACGGCAATCATGGCATTGTTACGGGTGGGACCTGTGGCAAAAGCATTGGGAACATCATCCCAATAAACCCAAACTTCTGGCATCTTGATGCCTTCACGTTGTGCTAATGCTTCCACAGTTTCAAATACCAGTTTTTCTTTGGCTGTGCTTGGGTTGGTTACTTGTTGCATCTTCATGCCACGTTTGGCGAGCCATTTGGACATAAACAATGAAATAAATGCACCACCAAAACCAAATACCAATGACCATGTTAAATTCATGGAAGCAAAGGAATCGCGTACATCGATGCCGAACATAGGCAAAACGACATTCACAATTAATGTACCACTGATCATCAGCGTAATCATGATTAAAATATTGGTGATAATAAGAAGACCAATGCCTTTGAGTGATTTCATTGTGTTGTATTCCTCCAGAATAAGTGTGTAGTTTCTATATGCAGCTTTCCCAAGTTGTTTTCAAGGGTATGGTGTAATGATGCCAGTATAAAGATTAAGCTAACGTGAATTCCACACATGCCCAATCACCCATGATATGGGTTTGAGCGTGGCATAAACCTTCCGCTTCATAGGTGCGGATATTAAGGGGAACTTGTGATTCTAATAGTCCTGATAGAATAAGTCGGTCGCCGACACACTTGCTGAGTGTTTCAGCCATACCAAGTAAGGGGCCAGCAAGGATATTGGCGATGACAAGCTCAAATGTGCGTGTGGGGGGTATGTCACCGAGAGTGGATGTGAGTTCGATATGATTGATTTTAGCATTCACGCGACTGGCTTCCACAGAGATAGGGTCATAATCAATCGCATGAATATCTACCGCACCAAGCTTGCCTGCGACAATCGCCAATAAACCTGAGCCAGCCCCCATATCAAGCACACTTTTGGGTTTGTGTTGTAAGCAGTAACGTTCAATCGCTTCCAAACATAAATAAGTGGTGGGGTGTGTGCCCGTACCAAATGCCATGCCAGGATCAAGCACTATATCAATGCGATGATCGGTGGGCGCGTCACAAAACGAGGGTCGAACCCATAATGTTTTGCCAACAGGCATCGCCTTCCAATATTTTTGCCAAGCAGTTTCCCAATCATCGCCCAACAAGGTGATTTTAACCTGCTCAGGTCTAGCTCCAATCAATAATGCACCTGCGGCAAGGCGGGCGCGCTGCTCTTCGAGGCAGAATTCATCACTTAACGCAAACCACGCAACATGGGTTTCAGCCTGCGTATCATAATCCGTTTCAATAGATGTCCCTAGTGTATTTTGGGACTCTGAGAGCTGTGTAAATGCAGCTTCACTGACGGCGCAGCCATCGATTCTTAACTCTAAACATGTTGTTGCTTGCATTATGTGTATTCCTTCTTGAAAATCAGCCACCTTGATTGAATGATGAGAGGTGTTTTTTGCAGCAGTCTTCCACGTATCGCATGCAGTTGAAAGAACGCGTTTGTTTGACCGACGTTGCATGTGATGAACAAATTATCAAAGTAAGCATTTCACCATTGCCTGGTGAAGTGCTGCAAACATTTATTCCAGGGCAATATGTACGTATGGGTATCCCGAAACTTAAGGAGCCAGCACCCGCATATTTTGCCGTAGCTTCATCACCTTATGATAAAGATGCTTATGAGTTTGTGATTAAGTGTGTGTCGGGCATGGCAGAGAAACTTGCGGAACTTGATTTGGAAAGCCAAGTGGAAATTGAAGGCCCGATGGGTAAAGGTTTCGATTTAAGTAAATTTAAAGGCAAAGATGTGATTCTTATGGGCGTGGGTACGGGTATTGCTCCGCTGCGTAGTGTTTGGCGTGCCTTGATTCAGGAGCGTGAACATTATGGTAAAATTTCCATTTATGCAGGCTTTTTAAGTACCGTTCACCGTCTTCTTACCGATGAAATGGATGATTTGTCGGATCATGATATTGATGTGAGCATTTCATTAACAACAGGCCATGAGGATTGGTCTGGCCCTGTTGGTTATGTGCAACACGCGCTGGAAGATGATGCGCCAAGTGGTGAAAATACGGTTGTATGTTTGGCTGGAATGAGTGTGATGGTGGACGCTTGCACACAAACCTTGCACAATCTCGGATTTAATGACGATCACATCTTGCAAAACTTCTGATATTTCCCTGCCTTTACTCGCTTTAGATGTTGGTGGTAAGCGCATTGGTGTTGCTGTTTCAGATCGTTTGGGTATTTCCTGCCGTGGTGTCACATGCTTGTTTCGCAATGATCAAGGCTGGCCAAAACAAGTGCTCAAACTTGTGCGTGAATATGCCAGTAAAGGCATTGTTGTAGGTTTGCCCAAAAATATGGATGGTACTGAAGGCTCGCAAGCAGAAGATTGCCGAAGTGCTGCGAAACAGCTTTCTGAATTTACCAATCTACCGATTTTCTTTCAAGATGAACGACTTTCAACATGGACTGCCAAAGAGCGTTTGTTTGCCCAAGGTTTGAATGAGAAGCGTATGCGCGCTAAATTGGATCAAACGGCAGCAGCAGTTTTCTTGGAAGATTTTATTGCGGCAATGCCAAATACCACGGAGAAAAAACATGCCTAAACCTCTATTTGGACTCAAACATATCTTTGGCATTGCTGATTTAAGTCGTGAACAAATCATATCGTTGGTAAATTTGGGTGATGAGTTTATTGATATTAACACTCGAAGCGTGAAAAAAGAGCCGACCTTACGCGGGCGAACAGTCATCAACCTTTTCTTTGAAAACTCTACGCGTACACGCACTAGTTTTGAAATTGCTGGCAAACGTCTCTCTGCCGATGTGATTAATATTTCAGCCTCAACATCAGCTACCAAAAAAGGTGAAACTTTACTCGATACAGGGCAGACCTTAGCTGCTATGCAGCCGCATGTTTTGGTGATTCGTCATTCAGTGGCGGGGACATGTGAATTTTTAGCTGAGTATCTTGATAACACAGCACTTATCAATGCGGGTGATGGCTCGCATGAACATCCGACACAAATTTTAACCGATTTACTTACCTTAAAACATAATATTGGTGATGTTACAGGTAAAATCATGACCATTGTCGGAGATATTGCGCACTCACGCGTGGCGAGATCACATTTGCTGGCTGCAAAAATTATGGGTTATAAAGTACGCTTGGTCGCACCGAAAACGCTATTGCCTGCATATGTTGAGAATTATGGCTGTGAAGTCTTTCATGATTTTGATGCTGCTTTAGAGGGAACAGACATCCTTTATATGCTGCGTGTACAAACTGAGCGATTGACCACCAGCTGTTGTTTTCCATCGATTCGTGAATACCACGAGACTTATGGCTTAAATATGAAGCGCTTAAAAGCTGCGGGCGATCATTGCATGGTCATGCATCCAGGCCCCATGAATCGCGGTGTTGAAATCGCGACGGATGTTGCGGATTCGATGAAAAGTCTAATTTTAGAGCAGGTTGAACATGGTGTGGCAGTTCGCATGGCAGCATTAACGGCATTGTGTGGTGGGGCGACCAAGGAGTGAATGTAATCACTATTTTAGGTGTCCAGAGTGTTGGAAGCCGTCGTTGAATCTAGAGTATAAAATATCGAAAGAAGACTTTTACCGTAAGCCTCTTCGGGCAAGAATGGTTGAAGAAAATGATAATATAAAGGCTTCTTTTACGCACTACTTGTATCATGCATATTCAGATACATATAGAAGGGGTGCGGTTGATTATGTGCGAGCCTTGTTAACAGCGAAGTTTCCGCGAGAAGATGTGTCTCTAGAGGTTGCAGAAAGCGCGCTGCAATATTATTTGCCCGAGTTGAAAAAGGAAGTTCCTTTTGCAGAGCCTGAAAACCCTACGTTCACATTTATAGATTTATTTGCTGGCATAGGAGGTTTTCGCCTTGCCATGCAAAACCTTGGTGGAGCATGTGTGTTTTCCAGTGAGTGGGATAAATATTCACAGAAAACATATGAGGTAAATTTTGGTGAAATTCCTTTTGGTGATATAACGAAACCTGAAACAAAGGCATATATTCCTAAAGGCTTTGATATTCTTTGTGCAGGATTTCCATGCCAAGCCTTTTCCATTGCAGGTAAGCGTGGAGGCTTTGAAGATACGCGAGGCACCTTATTTTTTGATGTGGCTGAAATCATACAAAAACATAAGCCCAAGGCATTTTTCTTAGAGAATGTAAAAGGGCTAGTGAATCATGATAAAGGTAAAACACTAGTAACAATTCTGAATACATTACGAGAGGATTTGGGCTATCACGTGCCTGAACCGCAGGTGTTGAATGCCAAACGTTTTGGTGTGCCTCAAAATAGAGAGCGGATTTTTATTGCAGGATTTTGCAATGCATCGGATGCACAGGCATTCGAATACCCAAGAGGAAGTGAATCACGCAAGGCAATAAAAGATATTCTTGAAGAAGACGAAGTTTCTGTTAAATATTACTTATCGAATCAATATTTGAATACCCTAGTGAAGCACAAAGCTAGACATGCAAGTAAGGGCAATGGCTTTGGCTATGAGATTATTGACCATGACCATATTGCCAATGCAGTTGTTTGTGGGGGGATGGGCAGAGAGAGAAATCTTATTTATGACCATAGGCTCACTAACTTTTCACCTGTGACGCATATTAAGGGTGAAGTGAATCGCCAAGGTATCCGTAAAATGACCCCAAGAGAGTGGGCGAGACTGCAGGGCTTTCCTGATGCATTTAAAATTGTGGTTGCCGATGCACAAGCCTATCGGCAGTTTGGCAATTCTGTTGCCGTGCCTGCTATCCAAGCCATGGGAGAGAGAATCGTTGAGAAGGTCATAGCTCATGGCAATTAGTGGTAATAAAGGTGAATGGAGTGAAATTTACACACTTTTTAAGGTGCTGGGTGATAAAAGGCTGTATTCAGGAAGCGAAAGCTTAGAAAAAGTAGAGCATTTGGTTTATCCCATTGTGAAAGTATTAAGGTCAGAGCTACAAGGAAATTTCGAATACACTGTTGACCAAGATATTGTGGTTATATCCTCTGATAAGCAAGTGTTGCACCGTGTTTCTATTCAAGAGTTTCAAGCTCAAGCTTTATCTTTATTTGAGCATGTTAAAGATAACCATGGTAGTTTTTCAGCACCAGAAGCTGAGAGTTTCATGCGTAAGATACATTGCTCAAGCTTAAAGGCAGCCTCTACAGTCAAAACAGATATAACCATTACTATTCATGATGAAAGAACAAATCAAACGCCTCAACTTGGTTTCAGTATTAAGTCTCAATTGGGCAATCCTTCCACGCTCCTCAATGCTGGAAAAACGACAAATTTTAAGTATGAGGTTGTGGGTAAGCTTAGCCAAGAAAGTATAGTGCGAATAAATAGTATTGATTCCAGAAGTAAGATAAAAGATAGAATAGAGGCAGTTCACAAGCTTGGAGGTAGGTTTCAGTTTATTGCAACGGAACAAAATGTTTTTTCCAATAATCTCGTGCTTATTGATAGCTTACTACCACAGTTGTTGGGTCACCTTGTTTTTGAGTTTTACCACTCATCGCATTCAAAAATGATTGATTTGGTGAAGGTGCTGGAGCAAAGAAATGTTTTGAATTTTGATGATGCAAGCGGACATCAGTTTTATACTTATAAAATAAAACGATTCCTAACAGATGTTGCTCTGGGAATGATGCCTTCCAAGGTTTGGTCTGGGCTGCATGATGCTACAGGGGGCTACCTCATTGTAAAAGAGAATGGAGACGTGCTGTGCTACCATATTTATAACAGAAATGAGTTTGAAAGTTATTTGTTAAACAATACAAAATTAGATACTGCAAGTAGTTCGCGGCATGGCTTTGGTGTTGTTTTTGAAGAGCAGGGAAAGTTGTACATGAATTTAAATCTTCAAATTCGTTTTATGAAGTAATGGAAGAGTTGTAAAGTGTGCATGGAAAAACCTTGGAAAGGATATGAAGACCAGTTGGCTATGAATAAACAAATTTCAAATGCTATGTTTTCACCGTTAGGGGGTAAAAGATCGTGAGTTATCAGCCGCCTTTTAGCATCACACCTCAAATCATTGATTTAATCGCACAAATCAGTGAAAAACTTGGTCGTTTGTCTGTGCAACCAGTTTATGATTTGCGTTTGCGGCGAGTTAATCGCATTCGCACGATTCAAGGTTCACTGGCGATTGAAGGAAATACTTTAAGCGAGCAACAAATCACGGCTATTTTGGATGGAAAAGTTGTGATTGCGCCACCAAGAGAAGTTCAGGAAGTGAAAAATGCTATTTTTGCTTATGATCAAATGAATCAATGGCAGTCGCATTTAGAGTCTGACTTATTGCAAGCGCATGAAGTGCTTATGGCTGGGCTGCTTGATGAATATGGGGTGTACCGCCAAGGTGGTGTTGGTGTGATGAAGGGCAAAGAGCTTGTGCATATGGCTCCGCCTGCTGGGCGCGTTGCTTTGCTGATGGCTGATTTGTTGCAGTGGGTTCAAGGTGCTGAATACCATCCATTGATAATGAGTTCTGTGTTTCATTATGAGTTTGAGTTTATTCACCCTTTTGCGGATGGAAATGGGCGTATGGGTCGTTTGTGGCAATCATTGATGCTACAACAGTGGAATCCCTTGTTTGCGGATATGCCGATTGAAAGCTTGGTTTACCAACATCAGGAAGATTATTATTATGCTTTGCAGCAAAGTACGAAGCATTCTGATTCCGCTCCGTTTATTCAGTTTATGTTAGAGCGAATTTTAGATACTGTCTCACAGGCTACCCCCCAAGAAGCCCCTCAAGTTACCCCCCAAGTAAAGCTATTACTGGATGGTATGAAGGGTGTGATGAGTCGCGATGAATTACAATCTATGTTAGGGCTTCAGGATAGGAAGTCATTTCGGGAGCGTTATTTAAAGCCTGCATTGGAAGCTGGTATGATTGAAATGACACACCCCGATAAACCCAATAGCAAACTGCAGAAATACCGCAAGAAAGGATAAATTTATGACTGATATTCTAATTACAAATGGTTGTGTGATCGATCCAGCTAATAAGATAGATAAAATATGTGATGTATGGATTGAACATGGAAAAGTAGCGGGTGTTGGTATATTCGAAGGTAAGGCAACACAAACGATTGATGCAACAGGATTGATTGTCTGCCCAGGCTTGATTGATATGCATGTGCATTTGCGCGAGCCAGGCGAAGAATGGAAAGAAGATATTGAATCTGGCTCGCGAGCGGCGATTGCTGGCGGTATTACCAGTATTTGTACCATGCCGAACACAGAGCCATGTATTGATCATGCAGGTATTGTTTTGCAGGTTATTAACAAAGCCAAAGAGATTGGTTTGTGTAACTTGCACCCGATTGGTGCGGTGAGTCGTAATTTAAAGGGCAAAGAGCTGACTGAAATGCGTGAGTTATCCCGCTCAGGAGCGGTGGCATTCTCAGATGATGGTAAGCCTATTTGGCATGCTGGTGTGATGCGTAAGGCACTGGAGTATTCATCGAGTTTTGGTTATTTAATTATTCAGCATGCAGAAGAGACACAACTAACAGATGGTGGTGCCATCAATGAAGGCTGGGTATCCACACAGCTTGGTGTGGCTGGTATGCCTGTAGAGGGTGAAGATAGCATGATTGCCCGTGATATTATGCTGACACGGCGTGTGGATGCACGATACCACGTGGCACATATTTCTTCTAAGGGGGCGGTTGAGCAAGTGCGTTTGGCACGAAAAGAAGGTTTGAATGTCACCACGGAAGCTGCGCCGCATCATTTTGCATTGACCGAAGATGAAGTATTGAATTTTAATGCCGATGCCAAAATGAGTCCGCCATTGCGTACAGAAGAAGATAGGTTGGCAGTGATTGAAGGCTTAAGAGATGGCACGATTGAGGTGATTGCCACCGACCATGCTCCGCACCATGAAGATGATAAACGTTGCGGCTTATCATGTGCGGCATTTGGTATTGTAGGCTTGGAAACTATGTTGCCGATTTCATTGGATTTGCAGCGTGCAGGCGTACTTTCGATGTCTGATATGATTGCCAAGATGACATCAAATCCTGCGAAATTATTAAATCTTCCCGAAGGTTCATTATCAGAAGGCAATGCAGCAGATATTTGTATCTTTGATCCTGCAAAAGAGTGGGTGCTTGATCGAGAAAAATTATTTTCCAAAGGTCGCAATACGCCTTGGCATGGAAGAAGCATGACAGGACAAGTGCAATACACCTTAAAAGATGGGCGCGTGGTGTTTGAAAAAGGTGAAGTCCATGACTGAATCAAATAGAAATATAATTTTTGAAGAACAAGCCAAAGTATTGGCAAATATTCACCATAAAGGTGAGCAATGTGTTATGCGTTTGCATGCGCCGAAAACTGCGCGTGATGCCAAGCCTGGGCAATTTGTGCATATTCGCGTTTCACAAGCCAAAGCATTGCGTCGGCCCATTTCGATTATGCTGACCAACCCTGAAAAAGGCACCATTGATTTGCTCTATAAGATGATTGGTGAGGGCACGCATCAGTTGGGTGAGCGTAAGGTCGGTGAAGAGCTTGCGATGCTTGGGCCGATTGGCAAGCCGTTTGATTTATCAGATATATCCAAGCGTTATATTTTGATTGGCGGTGGTGTGGGCATTCCGCCGATGGTGTTTGCTGCCGATGATTTGATAACGCGCGGTGGTAAGCCTGTGGTATTTGCAGGTTCTGAAGTAGAATTTCCATTTGCCCTAAAACCATCAACATTTATGTTGCCTGGTATTACGGGCAATACAACATTGACCATTACATCATTGGAAGAGCGTGGTATTCCATGCCGCCTAGCTTCCAATGCTGGTCTGTATGGTTGTTATGAAGGGCATGTACCGAATTTAGCACGTGATTATTTGTTGGCACTGGATGAAAAAGAACGCGAAAACTGCGTGCTTTTATCATGTGGACCGCACCCGATGCTGCATGCAGTAGCGAAGTTGGGGCGTGAATTGAATATTCCAACCCAGCTATCACTTGAAGAGCATATGGCCTGTGCGATTGGTGGTTGCGCAGGTTGTGTGGTAAAAACGGTTGAAGATGGTGAAGAAAAATACCGCAGAGTCTGCGTTGATGGACCTGTATTTGATGCGGGTATTCTGCCCGAATTTTCTTAATGGGCGTTGAAAAGCATTGCCAGAGCGAGTGATAGTGTTTTTCAAGTAGTGAGCTTCTTAGCTTTTATAAAATTTGGTATAAGGTCTTTTGCAAGGAATGTGGGGAAGAGAGGTCGTAGGTTGGGGTGCTCTAGGTTGAAATTGTAGTGGTTTAGTAATTGTGTAGGATTAGAAAAGGGTAATAATTTCAACTTAGGAGATTACCCTATGAGTCACAGGAAACGCACGACATACACCAAAGAATTCAAACGCGAAGCGGTTGGTTTGATACTTGAGCAGGTTATTCGATAGCCGAAGCCTCACGCAATCTTGGCATTAATTACAACATGCTCAGTCGTTGGAAAAATGAAAGTCAGAGTCATGGAGAGGAAGCCTTTCCTTGGGAGGTGCTGATTAACTCTGGATGAGTGGATATGCGATTCAGAATTTTCAACCCCAAGGCGGCAAGCGCAAGTAATAGCACCGCTATTGTTAAGTTTGCCAACGCCGGCGTTGGTAATTTTGGGCGCATAGACACCATGCATTGAGTTAATCAGCACCTCCCTAGCAAAGGTCATATGAGCAAGGAACAAGCCGAGCTTTCTCGTTTAAAAGCAGAGAACAAACGCTTACGCATGGCGCGTGATATACTAAAAAAAGCCACGGCCTGTATAGGCCTTCTCTTGATAGAGTTTCTACATTATTTCTCATATTTAACTTCCCAGTGTTGCAAAAGTTTCACCTTATTGTAAATCGTCTATACTTGCAAACAGGTTAAGGTGCGTGTGGGAGAAGCTTGATAAATATGAATATATGGCGATGTGGCGATGTGGCGATGTGGCGATGTGGCGATGTGGCGATGTGGCGAATTACTTTCGTACACGAGAGAGCGTTAAGGTACCAATGGAAACTATTGTTATTATGTATTTAAAGTTCATGAGTAGAGGGTTTAGCTATGGCTTCAGTATTAATCGTTGAAGATGACCAGCATATAAGAGAACGATTGACATGTGCCGTTGCGAAACATCCAGAGCTTAATGTTTGTGCGGAATCAGGATTTCATGATGAGGGAATGGAACTACTTGTTGCGCATAAACCTAATGTGTTATTGGTTGATCTTGGTCTGCCTGATGGAGATGGTATTGAATTAATTAATCAGGCAACGAATCTTGGAGATATTGAATCAATTGTTGTCACTGTGTTTGGCGATGAAACCCATGTGATGCGAGCCATTGAGGCTGGAGCAACAGGCTATCTTCTGAAAAACACAGGTGTAGATGATATCGGTGCATCAATCATGGAGGTGTTGAATGGAGGCGCTCCAATCAGCCCCGCCATTAGTCGCCATTTGTTGCAGCATTTTCGGAATGATAAAAAAATAACTGCCGTAGAGCATGGGGCTTTACCCAATCTCACCGAACGAGAACTGGATGTACTCATTTATATTTCCAAAGGTTTGAATTACCAAGAAATTGCAGGCACCCTAAATATTTCTTACCACACGGTTTCCACCCATATTAAGCGTGTTTACCGCAAGTTGCATGTATCTTCACGTTCCGAGGCCGTTTATGAGGCAGAACAACTGGGCTTGATCCATATTCGTGAATAGACAGGTGAATGCAGCACATTTGATTCAGAATATTATCTTTGCGCTGTTGTGCATTTTCTTTGCTGGGTGCTCTTTTACAAGCCATAGCAATCAATCATCCTTATTATTTAAAGATGCCGATTTTTTGTTAAAGAATCAGGCAAAACCGCCTAAGGGTGACAACCTTGCATGGCAAAAGGTGAAGCTTCCCGATTTGTGGGACTTCACGCACCCTGATGCTGGCGGCTTTGGCTGGTACCGTCTAAAAATTAAGCTCAATGTCCCCCCTAATCGCTTATGGGGTATTTATCTGCCCCGCATTAACCGGGATGCGGCTGTATTTCTCAATGGTGTATTGATTGGTATCGACGCTCCGATTGAGAATAAGCAATCCAACTCATGGAATCATCCGCTGTATTTTACGATTCCCAATGGACTGTTAACATCGGGTGAGAATCTGCTCTATATTCGCCTGGAATCGGCTGTGCACAGCCGTGGGCGTTTGCTGCCTTTTTATATGGGGGCAGATGAACTTCTCAGACCAACATATGAACACAACTACTTTTTTCGGGTTACATTGAGTCAGTTAATCTGTGCTTTTGCATTGACCATGGGTCTTTGCGTTGGGCTTATTTGGGTGATTCGTCGAGAGGCTCTATATGGCTGGTTTGCGTTAGGTTCGATATTTTGGGCATTTTATACGACATGGTTTTTTGTTCGCTCCATGCCATTGCCATTGTCTCACTGGATAGCACTGACCAATAGCAGTGGCGTTTGGATGATTGGATGCATGTGGATATTTGTCGGTACGTATATCGGTTTAAAGCTTAGGATTACTAAATATATTATTCTGACATATTGCGCAGTGACCACCATAGTCTTGTGGAATCTTCCACAGCAGATGCTGCTGGATGCTCTTGTTTTTGCCTATTTGCCATTATTTGCTCTGTGGAGCTGGATGATGCTATTATTTTTCAAACATTGGAAAACAAAGCAGGCAAGTTTCGACAAGGGGATTGTTTTTCTTTCAATCATTCCAATTGTCACACTGGGTTCTTTTGATTGGATAAACCTTGCCTTTCATTTGCAATACCCCTATCTACTGCACTATTCTGCACCATTTATTTTTCTTTTGATTGGTTGGGTATTGATTCGACGTTTTACGACAGCGATTCGTGAGGCTGAAGTATTGAACTTGGAATTGGAAACGAGGGTTAGTAAACGAGAAACTGAACTCAAGGAGGCTTTTGAAACCATCCACGTACTGGAAAGACAGAAAATCTTGAAAACTGAACGAGAGCGTATCATGCGGGATATTCATGATGGTGTGGGAGGACAACTTGTGTCGGCTCTAGCCATGATGGAGCATCATGGATCTGATAAAAGTTTGGCAGATACACTGACCTTTGCATTGGATGATTTACGCCTAATTATTGATTCATTGGCTCCTGAAGAGGATGGATTACCCGAATTACTGACCATGTTTAAGTATCGTTATGAGCCTAAACTGAAAGCCCAAAATATTTTATTGTATTGGAAGCAGGAAGAATTGCCGATTCTAGGTGAGTTCTCTCCCCAGCAAAGCTTGCAGTTGTTACGTGTGATTCAGGAGGCCTTTACCAATATTCTCAAACATGCCGAAGCCAATCAGATTCATGTAGTAGTTGGGTATTCGGGTGAAGAAAACAGAGCAGCGATTTGTATCTGTGATAATGGCATCGGATTTTCTTCAGCACAGCAAAAACAGGGGCGTGGCTTGGGTAATATGCGCCGCCGAACTGCTGATATTGGTCTGGATATTGAGTTTTTCAATCAACAGCAAGGTGGTGCTTGTGTTAGAATATGGCTGAACTCGGAAACTCATACAGCTAAGATATAAATCAGATACTGGCACCATATACCCAATTCTGGGTATATGGGTTTGCCAAAGAGGCTCATATGCTTCTGGCATGAGAAGTCTGCTTTATATTGTGCTGTCATGGTTTGGGTGCGTGTTCTTGCTGCTGCCAGGTTTAGCTTGGGCAGTAGTGAATGTTGTGTCCACCGAACCGTCCCATGTGGTAGCTGGTTCGGAGCTTAGTCTGAATGGTAGCGGCTTTGGCGCAGTGCCAGGTATGTCGGAAGTAGTTGCCGATTATGGCAGTGGTTTATTTTATGTTCTCAAACATACATTCTGGAGTGATAAGCGGATCAGGGTCAAGGTTCCGGATTTAGGTCGGCATTTGCATATCAAGCTGCGAGTTCGCTCTGCTCATCAAAGCAGCAAAGCTGTTTCTATCATTATCAAGCCCGACATCAAACCCCAGCAACAGGGAAGTATTCGAAAAGCTCATGCTTTGAGCGTGGGAGATAAAGGCGAGGATGTTTTTAAAATATCCAATTCACCCGCTTTATGCGGCAAACAGGGAACGTTGTTCGATCATGCGGAGATTAAATTTGATAAAAAAAGGTTTGCTGATGCACAGTTTGTGTCGTTACCCAAAAAAGGTTGTAGTCGATGCGGGAATATACGGGTGCGCTGGTATAATGAACCCACAGGCAAGCTTGCATACCGTGTAAATATCTTTCAGCGCCGTATCGAAGGCGTATGCTCGCAACGCATTCGGCATCAGTAACATGAATATTTGTGAAGTCAGCGTGTCACTACATACCCAATTCTGGGGATGGGTAAGTTATCATCGTTCGCCAGAGTACGGCAAGTTGGTATGATTTTAGTTGATAATTGAAGCACTACAGAAGGAAAGTCGAGGGAGGCTATATGTTTAATATAAGATTATTGATGATGATTATAGCAGTTTTATTTGCTGTGCAAATCGAAGTGATGCCTGCATATGCGGGCAATACTGCGTATGTTGGAAATGGGACGGGAGGGAATCATAATTTTAGTAAAACCTGCCCTACAGGTATGCGTATTACAGGTATTGCTGTTAAAAAAGATACTGTGATTGAGCGAATAAGAATTCGCTGTACGAAAATATCATCAGCAGGTAAGTGGAATGGTACGCCTAGCTGGATTACTTATACCAATACTGGTGTACCAGGTACTTTGCAGGCACACCAAACGCAAACAGCCTTGTGTTCGCAGGATAAGTTTGTAGGTGGTATTTATGGCAAAACAGCTAATTATAGAGGTGTGAATGCACTGAAACAAATTAGTGTGGCTTGTTATTCGGCAAGTAGCGCAGGTAAAGCCGTAGGGGCGGCTGAGGCAAAAACCATCACTGCCTCGGTGGGTGGCACAGGCAGTGGTTGGAAGCTTTGTCCAAACCACGAGTTTGCTTATACAATGAACGGGAAAAGAAACTGGTACGTGAACCAAATTAGGTTCGGTTGTAGAGCTGGACCAAGGATTGTAAGACCCATGCTTCCTGTCAGGATAATTTCAAGACAAGCAACGCTAACTCCGCCGACATTGACTTTCCCTAGGTGGAATGGGGGATCAGGTGGTCAGAATGGCTATGGAGCTACGCCAGGTTGGCAATTAAGTTTACAGAAAGTTCCGGGCGTTGCCAAATATGATATTTGTATGCGCAGAGCTGGCACAGCGAACTGTTTCTACCGTGAGAAAAAGAATGCCACACCAGGTGGGGGAATAATGAATATTCCTGTTACGATTCATTCTACTCAGGAAGGTAAGATTGTTGAATGGATGGCGCGATCATGCAGTGATAATACGCATTGTGGAAATTGGTCAACACATGAGAAGTTTACAGTGGTTCCATCATTTGCAAATATGACTAGCCCTGCAAATAATGCGATGAGTCCATCGCGCAATATAGCATTTAGCTGGCAAGCGAAATCTTCAGCAACGGCTGGGTATCAACTGGTGATTAATAAAGTTCCATTAAGTGGAGGAAGATATGATTATTATCACCCAACTGCCAATATTTCACCTAATCTGAGCCTACAGATACCTGCTGGGACGACGAGTAAAACAGTGGCTATTCCTGCAAGTATGGGGAATAAAATACAATGGCATGTGTATAGTTGTGCTAATTTTCCTAGCAAGGGCAGACGTTGTAGTCTGGGTGGACAAACACGTTATGTTCAGCTCAGTAGCAATTCGGGTGGTGGTAGCAGTAGTAATCTTCCAGTGAGCTTTTCGACACTTGCCCCAACATTCAAGCATTCGCGTTGCATGACGTGTCATAACTTTATGAATACTGCTATTTCATCGGCTAATGGCACATTGGGGAAACATGGCAGTGCAGGTCGTTTCGGTTCATCAGTTAATCCGACGAGTCCGGGAGCAGCTTGTAATGCATGCCACAGCGCACAGGTCGGAAACAATAACTGGATGGTGCCCATGGCTTCACATTCGTTCACGAACAAAACCAATGCTCAGTTATGCCAATTGACCAAGGCATTGGGTTCAGGTGCAGCGGTGAAGCAACATTTGAAGCAGGATCCGCGCATAGTTTGGGCGATCAATTCAGCTTCAGGAAATGTGGCGGACTCTTTAGGAAAAGCACCTCCAGGAAATATTAGCCAATGGAATACCATGGTGGATCAATGGGTGGATGGCGGCATGCACTGCAATTGATTGTATCATCTGTTGTAAGAGAGAGCCTGATATGAGTCAGGCTCTCTCTTCGCAGGTATAGCTATGATTTGTAAGATAAAGGAGGAGTCAGAATGAAAATAAAAGGTGATTTTAGTGCTTTTGGCTTTGTTTGTCTGCTCTCCATGGTTTTGTTTTCTTCTGCCGCTAATGCAGAAACGCCAAAATCTGGGGAGACGTTTCAGGGCGGTAGCAAGATTGAATATCCAAATAGAGGCATTACCTATGTTTTGCCGAAGACGGTGGAAGGTTATGCATCCAAGGAACATCCAGATTATGTAATGAGAGTTGGTGTTCGACCCTATGTCGGAACTAATAATCAAGGTGGTTCGCTCACTATTCGGGCGGGAGGAGGAGATTTTAAGACTATTGTCGCAGAGATGAATCGCAACTTAGTGATTGATGGCGGTCTTAACGCGATTCCTATAGGTAAGGCAACTGTATTGGAAGTCGGGGCGGCATATAATGATTTCAAGATACAATATGAAGATGAATTGAAGGCTTTTGTCATGGCACTCATTGCCAAGAACGGGAGTGGTTTGATGATGACTGCGGTAGCTCCAGCGGAGACGATGCCAGCCTATAAGAAAGCTATGTTTGATATTGCAAAGAGTGTGAACATATCTTGGGGTGGGAAACAGTCTGGGCAGGCAACTCGTTCCCGAGCAGTAAAACCAGCAGTCAGGGCGAAACGCAATGCAGCAGGGAATCATGCCCCAGAAGCAGTTGGGGTATGGATGCACAGATCGAATCACTCCTATAGCGGCATGTATGTTGAGAATCATACGAATTGGGCTTTTGGAGCGGATGGTACACTTTCCTATGGTTCCAATGCCGCGCTTGCTGGCGATGCCAGTGTTGCGATTCATAATGGCAATGATGACAACCCACCAGACTACGGACATTGGAGCAGCAAGGGCAATAAACTGTTCTTTCACTGGGATGATGGAACGAAAGGAGCAGTGACTTTCGAAAGGTTTCATTATGATGGTTCGCCATATCTAGCACTGACTTTTCCAGATGGAAGCGTTGTTCGCTATAGGAAAATTGATTAGTGGGGTTGTGAATTGAATAGCAAGGATTTGTGGGCAAAGTGCATGAGTAATCGCGTTGCTGTGATTTTCCTGCTGATTTTCGTGCTTCCTGTTGGCTTGTATTGCATGTGGAAAGGTGAGCATTTTTCTACTCCAATGCGTTGGGTGGTTACTGTATTTATGCTTTGGTGGGCATGGAATATTGTCACCGATGACATAGGGCAGGATTTCTCTATAGAAGGAGGGTGCAGTGCTGTCTATCAATCGGGTGGATGCACTTATTATCGAGATTCCAATTGCAATGTCATTTCGCGGGTGTGCGAATAGTTGGAGAGATTATGAACCTTCTTAGTATGGTTGTGCTGGCAATATCGTTGATATTTTTTACCACGGTAAATGTAGATTGTGCAGAGCATACTTACCCTGCTTATTCAGGCATGGCATCGGAGGCTACGCATTACAAACGCATTCATATTCCTGATCTTGGTGAAATTAAAGTAAAAGATAATATGAGCGAAGAGGCGATTGCTGCGTTATCCACAGAACTGCTTGCTAGATACAAGCATGGCAAAGCAGCATATCAGCGAGGGGATTATAAGATTGCTTATGCAGAGTTTTTCATACTTGCCAATATGGGGCATCATGATTCTTCTATGTGGCTATTGGATATGTATATACACAATCAGTATAGACCGATGGAGAAGAAGCCATTCTATAATGCTGAGAGGATAAAAAGAAAGCGAGGAGCGATTCAATGAAAAATCAGTTTTTGTTGCTGGTGGTTGCAATATGCTATTGCACTATTTCAGCACATGCAGGGGATGATGCCAGTGGTTCCACGCCTTTCGAGGTTGATTTATCCAAAAAATTCCATGCGTATGAAATGACTCCAGCGGATAAAAGGTGGAGTAAATCCCTTGTTAAAAACCTGAAGTACCAAGGTAAGGTCGTGCATTTTGTGAGAACAACCCTCAAGTTGAGTACTAAGGGTGTGGAACAGCAGGGCGGAGTTTATCATGCCCTAGAAATGCCCGATTATTTCTATGTGCTACCATCAGATGCCATGCTGATTATTGGTGCGCCGCATCCCTATAGCCCAGGAGTCAACGGATTTTCCATGCATCGTTCAACATCGGGTGATTTTATTGTTTGCCTGAATCTTCAACCTGGTGGTGTGCCTATTCATTCGGGTGCAAAGGTGATTATCGGCAAGAATCAATGGAATGGACGACTTTGGAGCAGATTTTAGCTACCTATACGAGATGATAAAAGAAACTGTAGGGGAGCAGGCAAGGTGTTGAAACAAAATAAAACCGAGTTGTTTTTTTATATGACTGAACTGGCTTTCTGTGTGGTTTGTGCAGTCTTGGTTTTTTGGAAAATAATCCAATGGCCTAGGGTGGGAAGTTGGTGGTTGTTGGTATATTTATGCATCGTTCCAGCCTTCATTGATAGGGCATTTCATCTTTTTTACTTTGTATGGCAAAAGAAGGTGATGGAAGGGACATGGAAAAAATCCTTTGTTGTCATCCTGTCAATTGTTCTGGGTGTGATATTAACAAATCTGATTAATCAAAAGGCATCCTTATGGGCTATGGAGAGATTTCAGGACAATTATCAACCACTGGTCGAATACCTTCAAAATGATTTACATAATGATTCAAATTATATTTGCAAAAGTCTGGAAACATTTATCAGCGAGCGACACCTGCAAGGAAGAGAAAGTCCGAAAGCCCTTTATTTCAAAGGCACACACTTTATTTTAGAATTTTTAGGCAATTCTATAGATATTGATGGAAGCAGCATTTACT
>JALUXZ010000173.1 GCA_027018935.1 Mariprofundaceae bacterium | reverse complement strand
ATCCAATATTTTTGCATACAATGCCAAAGGATTCTTCGAGCTACAATCAAACCACTGTTGCTTACGCTTTACCAATAACCGTTGCCATGAAAACAAATCAGGATGGAGTGTTAGTCCATCCTGATTTGAGATAAGTCCATGTGTAACAAGCAATAAAGGGATGCTCACTTAATGCTTATGACTCCAAAACACGGCGCACAGCATCTTGCGTCGCATCAATGGTAATCGGAGTTGCAATGCCTTGCATGGCTGTGTCAGGATCTTTCAGACCATTGCCTGTAAGGGTACAAACAATCTTATCACCAGGCTTAAAATAACCTGCTTTATTAAGCTTGATAATACCTGCCACCGAAGCCGCAGATGCTGGCTCACAAAACACACCTTCCATCGATGCCAGCATATCATAGGCTTGTAGAATCTCTTTATCAGTCACAGCTTCAATCACACCGCCTGATTCATCACGCGCTGCTTCTGCTTGTTTCCAAGAAGCTGGTTTACCAATACGAATGGCTGTCGCAATCGTTTCAGGATTCTCAACGGGTGCGCCATTCACAATGGGTGCAGCACCTGCTGCTTGAAAGCCCAACATTTTCGGCAAGGTTTTAGAAATACGTTTTTCATGGTATTCTTTATAACCCATCCAGTAAGCAGTGATATTACCTGCATTACCCACTGGAAGCGCATGAAAATCAGGTGCAAAACCCAGCTCATCAACAATCTCAAAAGCACCAGTCTTTTGCCCTTGAATACGAAATGGATTCACTGAATTCACCAAAGAAATCGAGCCGTCAGCAGAAATATCGCGAACAATTTGCAATGCATCATCAAAGTTGCCACGAATTTGAATCACTTTTGCGCCGTAACGCATACCTTGGCTCATTTTACCCAAGGCAATTTTACCATCAGGAATCAATACATAGGCTTCCATGCCACAGTTCGCTGCATAAGCTGCTGCAGATGCAGATGTATTGCCTGTTGAAGCACAAATAATCTTGCGTGAGCCTGCATTGTAAGCTTGTGTGACTGCCATGGTCATACCACGGTCTTTAAAGGAACCTGTAGGGTTTAAGCCTTCAAATTTAAGAAAAATATTCAGCTCAGGATTGATGGCGTTGCGCAAATTATGCGATTCATGTAATGGCGTATTACCTTCATACAAGGTAATGACCGCATCATCCTTGGCTATTGGCAAAAAAGCTCTATATCGATTAATAATTCCTTCATAACGAGGCATCTTAAACTCCAAATGATTCTTTACGTAGAATCAACACATCTTCCTGAACACTCGGTAATGCTATAATACGGCTCATCGCAGCTTGCAAGTTTCCTTCGCTTGTACCGTGGGTCAGCATAATTACAGCAACTGCTTGTGTTGCATGACGCTCTTTCTGCGATACCGCTTCCAAACTAATGCGATGATCTGCCAGAATAGAACTAATTGCAGCAATCACACCTGATTCATCCTGCACCATAAAACGTAAATAATATTCACTTTGTACATCTGCCATTGGTAAGGTTGCAAGCTCTTGACGCTCTGATGCAACATAACCCATCGGTGGAGCCAAATAGTTTACGCCACCATCAGCCACACGCGCAATATCCACCACATCAGCAATCACCGCAGAAGCCGTTGGACGCTCACCTGCCCCGCGACCTGTATAAACCGTATGTTCCACAAAATCACCAGACACCATCACAGCATTGTAAGAGTCAGATACTTGCGCCATTTGTGCAGTCAGCGGTACCAAGGTTGGATGCACACGCATTTCAACTTTATCCACCCCATCCACACAATGTGGTTTGGCAATACCAAGTAATTTAATGCGATAACCAAGCTCTGCTACCGCTTCAATATCAGCTGCGGTAATTTTACTAATGCCTTCGGTAAAGACTTCATCAAACTTGATTTTCGAGCCAAAAGACATCGAAGCTAAAATGGATAGTTTATGCGCAGTATCAATGCCTTCCACATCAAAGGTTGGGTCTGCCTCTGCATAGCCAAGCTCTTGGGCTTCTTTTAAAACATCGGCGTAGTCCGCACCTTCATTTTCCATTTTTGTGAGAATAAAATTACATGTACCATTTAAAATACCATAGACCGATTCAACAGCATTGGCCGCCAAACCTTCACGCAAAGCTTTCAGACAAGGAATACCGCCAGCCACTGCCGCTTCAAAACCAATCGCTACACCATGCTTTTCAGCCAAAGGAAATAATTCTTCACCATGTTTGGCAATCAATGCTTTATTGGCAGTCACCACATGTTTACCATGCTCAATCGCAGTTGCCACAAATGTACGGGCAGGCTCATAACCACCAATCAATTCAATCACCAAATCAATATCATCGGCCGTCACAATATCATTGGCATCATCGGTCAAACGAACGCCTGACAAGTCCAAACCAAAATCACGATCTAGACTACGATCCGCCGCCGCAACCAAGACCAGTTTTTTACCCAAACGACGCGCCATCAATGCTTGCTGTTCAATTAAAATACGTGCAGCACCCAAGCCAATGGTTCCCAACCCTAAAATACCTACTCGAACTTCATTCATTTTAACTCCAAATATCTAACCATTAAAAGCACGATGTTAGGCGTGCCCTATCATGAACTATTAGCTTCCTGCACCTGCATGTAAGAACTGACGCATACCACGCAGTGCCTGACGGGTACGATGTTCATTTTCAATCAAAGCAATACGCACAAAATCATCCCCATAATCACCAAAACCAATGCCAGGGGATACCGACACACCTGCCTCAATAAGCATTTTCTTGGAAAACTCTAGTGAGCCCATTGACTTAAATTCATCAGGAATTTCTGCCCAAACAAACATCGATGCTTTGGGTTTATCTGCCATCCAACCCATATTATGCATACCATCAATCAACACATCACGGCGTGATTGATACATCGCACGAATCTCTTCCACACAATCTTGGGGGCCATTCAGTGCTGCACACGATGCAATTTGAAGTGGCTGGAATGTACCATAATCCAGATAGGACTTTATTTTCGCCAAAGCTGCTACGATTTCTTTATTACCTACCATAAAGCCCATACGCCAACCTGGCATATTATAACTTTTGGAAAGCGAATAAAACTCAACAGCTACATCTTTAGCATCTGGAACCTGCATAATTGATGGGCAAACATAATCATCAAACGTAATCTCTGCATAAGCAATATCAGAGACCACAATCAAATCATTCTCCCGTGCAAAAGCCACTAATTTTACATAAAAATCCAAATCAACTACTTGTGCAGTTGGATTGGAGGGGAAATTCACAATAATTAACTTTGGACGTGGCCATGAATCTTTGACCGCTTTTTCAATATCGGCAAAATAATCACGATCTGCCCCCATCGGCACATGGCGAATATCTGCACCTGCAATAATAAAACCATAAGGGTGAATCGGATAAGCTGGGTTCGGTGTTAAAATCAAATCGCCTGGCGAGGTAATTGCCACAGCCAAATGTGCCAACCCTTCTTTAGAACCTATCGTAGCAATGGCTTCGGTTTCAGGATCAAGATCCACATCGAATTTACGTTTGTACCAATTACAAATTGCCTTACGAAGCCCTGGAATACCCTTAGAAACAGAATAACGGTGGTTACGCCCATCTTGTGCAGCTTCACAAAGCTTATCAACAATATGCTGGGGTGTTGGCTGATCAGGATTGCCCATACCAAAATCAATAATATCCTTATCAGCATGGCGAAGTTCCATTTTGAGCTTGTTCACTTCGGCAAACACATAAGGGGGAAGACGTTTAATTTTCTCAAATTCAAACATGGGTAATAGTCAGAACTCCTAAATATCGCCCAAAGCAGGCGCGCTAATTGTATGGTTGCAAGCTATCTGGGTCAAGAAAGCAACGGTCACATAAAAAAGCCCGCCCAACATTCGCTGGACAGGCTTTTCAACATTTAAGATTTAAATCTTAGTGTTTTTTTACATCTTTCCATACTTCAACCTTCAAACGCCACAATACAAGCGTCAATAGCAACAAGAAGCCCATGACCCAGCAACCAATAACACGACGTTGATTTTGGTGTGGGTCAGCAATGAATGCCAAAAATGCAGCTACATCTTGTGCATCTTGCTCTAATTGAGCTGTATCAGCCTCATCATGATCCAACCATGACAATGGATCAGGCATGGCAATACGATTACCTTTGAAATATTCATTAAAATTTCCATCTGGAATTCTACCATCTGGATCATGTTCAAAACCAGTTAAAATTGAATACACATAGTTTGGACCACCATGACGAGCCGAAGTAATTAACGACAAATCTGGCGGAACCTTACCATAAGATGCAGCAGCATCTTCAGCAGAAAGCTCGGTACGCAGACCTTCAGTCATTGCATGATCTTCACGAAGATCATCGACTTCTTCGCGCGTCAAAGCAATTTCAGGATAGTCCATCAAGCCTTTATAGCTTACATATGTTGCTGAATGACAGCCCATGCAAACATCTGTAAATACTGTCAAGCCACGACGAATCTGCTCTTGGCTGGTTACATCAACTTCAGCATGTTTTAATTCAACACCCTCATGCGCCATTGCACTCTGCGCAAAAGGTAAGACTGCCAACGCACCCATAGCGATTAATAGTTGTTTCAACTTCATATTAAATCCCCTCCGGTACTGGTTTGGTCTTTTCAAACTTCGGTACAATCAGAAGTAAGAAGAAGAAAGCAAAATAATACGCTGTCGCAATCTGACCAATTAATTTAAGCGTCGGAGATACTGGACTATGGCCAATATATCCCAATACAACGACATCTATAAAAAACAAAATAACCATTTGCTTAAACACTGGACGATAGCGTGCTGAACGAACCTTCGAGCGATCCAAGAATGGCAAAGCAAACAAAATAGCCAAAGAACCACCCATCGCTAAAACACCCATCAATTTATCAGGGAATGAACGCAAAATTGTGTACCAAGGTGTTAAGTACCAAACTGGCGCAATATGTGCTGGCGTTGCCAAGCTATTTGCTGGCACATAGTTATCCACTTCAATAAAGAAACCCCATGCCTGCGGATTAAAAAATACAAAGTAGCAATATCCCAACAAGAATACAGCCACACCAAATGCATCTTTAATGGTATAGTAGGGATGGAACATGATTTTTTCTTCGTCTTTGGTTAAATCAATGCCCTCTGGATTATTTGAGTGAACCACATGCAATGCATGAATATGTCCACCTACAATCGCAGCCAACAACAGTGGGAAAAGATAATGCAACGAGAAGAAACGGTTTAACGTTGGATCACCAACCGCAAAACCACCACGAAGTAACTGTTGTAAATATTCACCAATTACAGGCAAAGCACCAAACAAGTTGGTAATTACAGTCGCACCCCAGAAAGACATCTGTCCCCAAGGCAATAGATAACCGAAGAATGCCGCACCTTGCATAATCAACAATATTACAACACCGATAATCCATAACAATTCACGCGGTTCTTTATATGAACCATAATACAAACCACGTCCAATATGCATATATACTACAACAAAAAATGCAGAAGCACCCACTGCATGCATATAACGAATCAGCCAACCAAAATTCACATCACGCATAATGCGTTCAACTGAATCAAAGGCGACAGTATAATGACCATAAGTCATTGCTGCTGATGGCTTATAATACATAGCCAAGAAAATGCCTGTCAGTATCTGTAAAACGAGAACCAACAATGCCAAAGAACCGAAGTTCCACATATAGTTAAGGTTTTTCGGTGCAGGGTACTCAGTTAATTGCGATTTGATAATCGCCTCAGCACCTGTTCGGCGATCAACCCAACCAAATAATTTAGATTTCATAATTGTATTCAACATATGATTATATCCCCTTACCCAATCACGACAGTTGAGTCGGTTTTATATTTGTAAGGCAACGCATGAAGATTAAATGGTGCTGGAGAACCATTAATCACACGCCCTGAAATATCATACAATGAGCCATGACATGGACACTGCCAACCACCTGGCCAATCTTCCGGAACAGCATCTCCCCATTCCTTACGTCCAGCACTTGGTTTATAACCAGGGATGCAACCTAAATGCGTACAAACAGCAGATACGACTAAATATTCAGGCTTAATAGAGCGATATTTGCGATTTTCATCATTCATCCATGGCTGTGAAACCTCTGGAATTGCTGCTGAATCTTTATCCTTCAGCATATCATCATGACCATCAACTTCTTTTAACAACTCTGGTGTACGGTGCGTTATGAAAACTGGCTTCCCTTGCCACAAAATTACCGTAAGTTGCCCAGGTGCAACGGTTGTTACATCAAATTCAGTTTTTGATGCCGCCAACGTATCTGCAGCTGGAAACATGCTACCAATAAACGGTACAGCAGTTGCAGCCGCAGCTACACCACCCAGACCACCGGCAGCAAGATACAAAAAATTACGACGTGAATCGTTTGTCTTTTCTGTCATAGCTATCCTCCCCCTCTTTTTTTTACAACATTTCACAAATAAAAGGAGCTTAAAAGCTCCTTTTATTTACAAACTCTTAAACCTTACACCAACTCACGCAATTCTTGCATTGCTACAGCGTAATCAGGTTTATTATAAACAGCCGAACCTGCAACAATAGCATCTGCACCAGCGCCACATACTTCTGCAACTGTTGCAGCATTTACGCCGCCATCGACTTCCAAATGCGCATCTGAACCAACATCATCAAGCATTTTACGCGCTTCTGCAATTTTATCAGTTACAGCATGGATATATGATTGCCCGCCATAGCCAGGATTCACACTCATCAACAAAACCAAATCAACACAATGCAATACATTTTTAATGGTTGATAAAGGCGTGCCTGGATTTAATGAAACACCCGCCTTGCAACCCAATGAACGAATCAACTGCAAAGTACGCTCAAGATGCACACATGCTTCTTGATGGATGGTAATAATATCCGCACCAGCTTTAGCAAAAGCTTCAACTTGGTTGTCTGGATTTTCTACCATCAAGTGTACATCCAAAACTTTTTCAGTATGTGGGCGAATCGCCTTCACAATATTGTCACCAATGGTAATCGGTGGCACAAAAGCACCGTCCATAACATCGATGTGAACCCAGTCACAGCCACCAACGTCAATGGCACGAATTTCTTTTTCTAGGTTGGCAAAATCTGCCGACAGGATTGAAGGAGCAATAATAATATTTTTCATAAGGGCGAATTTATACTCACCAAAGAGCTATTCGTCCAGTGATATAATCCATTTTGCTAGTACGCTTATTTGCTTTTGCGTTAACGGACCGCCTTTTTTTTGGGCAAATGCGGGCATATGGTGTGTACCCGTACCATTTGCAATCAATTCACCTAACACATCTTCATCATGCATTGCGAGCAAGCTTGGCGCATACGCCCCTTTCGCACCCGCACCGTGACACATCACACAGACAGCCTTATAAATATCAGAACCTAGCACTTTGCCTTTGGCAGGTTCCACATGGCATGACGCACACTCACCATCAAAAATACTGCGATTTTCACCCATAGCATGCGGGTTAGGCTTCACATGCAAAGTCAACCAAGCAATGCTTTTTTCACCATATTGATCAATCATTGTAATAGATTTACGCACATCACCACGTTTACCAAAGCTATCCACCTCAATATGTAATGCTGTAAAAGAGCCTGGCGATAACATGCGCGTTTCTGGTTCCGCAGTTGTACAGCCACAAGAGCTTTCTACTTTTACAATTTGAGCAAATCCTTGGCTATTATTACGAATCAATAATGTTGCTGTGACTTTTTCACCTTCCACAGCCTCACCCAAATCGAGTTCGCTGGGGTCAAATACCAAGCTTGAAACATGCCCATGAACATCAGAGGCAGCATAAACATCCTGACTATTACAAGCCATCAAGCCCACAACAAAGATAAACAGTAGAATATATAAACGCATCATTTCAACCATGGCTGCAAAATTTCGGGCAATGCCTCATCACCATGCATCATCGCCTGTAACACTGGCGGCTCACATGTTAGCAATTGATTGACTGCCATGACCACATCCTCATCTTCCAATAAAATTGCCGTATCAAGACGGCTTAACCATGCATCCAATTCCAGCATTCCTTGCCGCTTCAAACGATAACGCAGACGGCGAACGTCTATCTCTATACTCATATATAACTACGCGTTAAGATTTACGATGCAACAAGGTTCGTTTGATATGATTAATCGCGGCGGTCGGGTTCAAACCTTTCGGACAAGCTTCCATACAATTCATAATCTGATGACAGCGATACAATTTAAACGCATCTTCCAGTTGATCCAAGCGCTCCCCTGCTGCTTCATCGCGTGAGTCTTTAATCCAACGATCTGCTTGTAATAATACCGCAGGACCCATAAAACGATCACCATTCCACCACCATGAAGGACATGACGTGGTACAACACCCGCACATAATACATTCGTACGAGCCATCCAGTTCAGCTCTCTCTTCTGGTGTTTGTAATCGTTCATGCTCTGGAGTGGGTCTTTTTGATTGCAGCCACGGTTTGATTTGACGGTATTGATCAAAAAAATGTGTGGTATCCACCACCAAATCACGAATAACTTCCATACTTGGCAACGGACGCACCTTAATCGGCTGCTTCAAGCCTTCAATAGGCGTAATGCAAGCCAGACCATTCACCCCATTGATATTCATGCCATCGGAGCCGCACACACCTTCACCACACGAACGACGATAGGTTAATGTGCCATCCAAATTCCATTTAATATAGTTCAGTACATCAAGCAGCTTCATGCCTGTTTTTTCTACAGGTACTGCAAAACTCTGCATAGAAGGCTGCTTATCTTGTTCTGGGTTATAACGATAAATTTCTACTACAATCATATCGCTCATATCAATATACCCGTTTCTTAGGTGGAAATGAGTCCACTGTCATCGGAATCGTCCGCACAGGCTTGTAATCCAATAATACTTTACCTTCTAAAATTGATCCAAGGGTATGTTTCATCCATTTCTTATCATCACGTTCAGGATAATCATCCCTAGCATGCGCTCCACGCGATTCTTGACGCGCCAAAGCACCAGCTGCAGTCACTCTTGCTAAAGCCATTAGGTTTTCCAATTCCAGTGCCTCAATCAACTCTGTGTTAAACACCTTGTTTTTATCTTCAATCACCAAGCATGACATGCGCTCTGCCAAAGCCTCAATTTTTTCCACGCCTTCAGCCATCACTTCATCCGTGCGATACACACTAAAGTGAGTCTGCATAACCAGTTGCATTTCAGCCCGCAGCGCAGCAATACTTTCAACACCACCGTTTTGATTATGCCCATCCAACCAACGATCTACACGTACAACACCATCCTGCCAGCAATCTGCATCGAGCTTGGGATGATAACGATGCTCTTTTAATCGTTTCATCACTCGATTGCCACACGCCCGACCAAACACAATGATTTCAAGTAGCGAATTACCACCCAAACGATTCGCACCATGCACTGAAACACAAGCACCTTCACCGATAGCATACAAACCAGGCATGACCACATCAACATCGCCACCTTTATTATATACAACCTCACCAAAGCGATTGGTCGGCACACCGCCCATGGTATAATGTGCCGTTGGCTGCACTGGAATGGGCTCTTTGGTGCAATCAACACCTGAAAAACGCACGGCTAACTCATGGATATTAGGCAACTTGGATAAAATGACATCTTCACCCAAATGATCCAATTTTAGCAAGGCATAATCTTTATTTGGCCCGCAACCGCGCCCCTCTTTAATCTCAATAGCAATGGCACGTGAAACCACATCGCGACTTGCCAAATCTTTGGCTGTAGGAGCATAACGTTCCATAAAACGCTCGCCTTCCGAATTAAGCAAATAACCACCTTCACCGCGCACAGCTTCGGTAATCAACGGCCCTACATGGGCAATACCTGTTGGGTGAAATTGGAAAAACTCCATATCTTCCACGGGCAAACCTGCATCGAGTGTTAATGCGCCACCATCACCCGTACAGATATGAGCATTGGTTGTAGTTTGAAAAATACGCCCTGCGCCACCTGTTGCCAAAACCACTGCTTTTGCTTGAAATAAATGATATTCACCCTTGGTAATATCCCACGCCATCACACCCTGACAACCACCATCATCGGTAATTAAATCCAGTGCAAAAAACTCCTCATAAAAATGCGTTCCTGCTTTTAGATTCTGCTGGTACATGGTATGTAAAATAGCATGACCCGTACGATCTGCTGCCGCACATGTACGC